>JBOGVI010000121.1:0-26533 GCA_050692695.1 Actinomycetota bacterium | reverse complement strand
CGCCGGGCCTAGCCCGGCGGGCGTCCGGGTTCTTCTACCGGCGCCCTGTCGCCCGGCTCCTCCTTCTGCTCCTACCCGGCGTGCTGTGGCTCCTGGTGATCTACATCGCGTCGCTGGGCTCGATGCTCGCCTACAGCTTCTGGCGGCTGGAGGAGTTCACCGGCCTGGTCGTCAGGGAGTTCACGCTGCGGACGTACGCGCAGCTCCTGGAGCCGGCCAACCGCGACATCATCGTTCGGACGGCGGCCATGGCGACCGCGGTGAGCGTGGCCTGCGCGATCCTGGCGTTCCCGCTCGCCTATTACATGGCTCGGTACGCCTCGCCGCGCATGAAGACCGCGCTGTACTTGGTGATCATCATGCCGCTCTGGTCGAGCTATGTCGTGCGGGCCCTCGCCTGGCGACAGATCCTGGCCAACGAGGGCATCCTCAACTGGACCCTGGAGCGGCTCGGCCTGGACCCCGTGGTCCGGGCGCTCGTCGGAGCGCCCCTGGTCGGCGGCCCCTCCATCGTGCAGTCGTACATCGGGTTGTTCATCGCCTTCGTGTACCTCTGGCTCCCATTCATGATCCTCCCGGCGCAGGCAGCCCTGGAACGGGTGCCGCGCTCGTACCTCGAGGCCTCCGGCGACCTCGGTGCGCCCCCGTGGCTCACGTTTCGGAGAATCGTGCTGCCGCTCGCCAAGCCCGGTCTGATCGCCGGATCGGTCTTCACGTTCTCACTCACCCTCGGCGACTTCATCCTGCCGCAGATCTTCGGGACCTCCGCCTTCTTCATCGGCCAGCAGGTCTTCGTCCAGCAAGGAGTCATCGGAAACCTGCCACTCGCGGCGGCGTTCACGCTCGTTCCGATGGTCATCATGTTCGTGTACCTCCTCCTGGCCCGGCGGACCGGAGCATTCGAGGCGCTGTGAGCGGCCGACGTCCGGACCGGGCGGGGATCGGGCTGCGGCTGGCCGCCGGAGCGGTCGTGCTGTTCCTGTATTTCCCCCTCGCCATCATCATCCTGTATGCCTTCAACACCCAGTCGGCGCTCTTCACCTTCCCTCCGCCCGGCCTCACCACCGAATGGTTCGGGGTAGCCTTCCGCGATCCGTCGATGTGGGCGGCGCTCCGCCTGTCTCTTGTGGTCGCCTCCATCACCACCCTGGTCGCGTTGGTGCTGGGGAGCCTCCTCGCGGCCGCCGTGCACCGGTCCCGGTTCTTCGGCCGCGAGGCCATCTCGTTCCTGGTGCTCCTTCCGATCGCTCTTCCGGGCATCGTGACGGGCATCGCGCTCCGGTCGTCCTTCGGCCTTGCCGGCGTCCCTTTCGGCACCTGGACGATCGTGATCGCGCACGCGACCTTCTGCATGGTGATCGTCTACAACAACGCGCTCGCGCGGTTCCGGCGCATGTCGCCGAACCTCACCGAGGCCTCCGCGGACCTCGGTGCGAGCGGCGGGCAGACGTTCCGGTACGTCTTGATGCCGAACCTCGCCACGGCGCTCCTGGCCGGAGGCATCCTCGCCTTCGCCCTGAGCTTCGACGAGATCATCGTCACCACGTTCACGGCCGGACAGCAGCAGACCCTCCCCATCTGGATCTTCAGCCGGCTCTTCCGCCCACGGCAGCGGCCGGTCACGAACGTCGTCGCGATCATGGTGATCGCCTTGACGTTCGTGCCGATCCTTGTATCCGAGCTGCTGACCCGGGAGACCGCGGAACGTCCTCGCGAGGGCGTGAGGGGCCGCGCGTAGCCGCTACGGAAGGTGCCCAGCCCGAGTCGCATTTGTCAAGAGCGGGCGGGTACGAGCCGTTGTAGACGTGGGATGGTGACCGGCTACCTTGTGGGAGCTTACCGAGAGCGGTGAGCTCGAGGTGCTCGGAGGTACGGACGAAGCACGAGAGGAACGAAATGATGCGCAGGTCGATGGGGCCGTCCGGATGGCCCGCGGTCGCTCTCCTGGCCGCGGTGATGCTGGTCGCCGCCGCGTGCGGCGGAGGCGAACGGGTCGACGGGGACGACGCCGGGCCGGCTCGCCCCCCGACCGCAGACATGCCCACCCTCGAGTCGGTCGGGGAGGGTGAGGGAGAGCTCAACCTGATCGCGTGGCGAGGCTACGTCGAGGAATCGTGGACCAGGCCCTTCGAGCGGGAGACCGGCTGCGAGGTCAACGCCACGTACGCCGGGTCCTCCGACGAGATGGTGTCCCTGATGGCGGACGGCGGTGGAGGCCGGTACGACATGGTCTCGGCCTCCGGCGATGCATCGCTGGGCCTGATCTACGGCGGCGACGTGAGACCCGTGAACGTGGACCTGATCCCGGACATCGAGAACTTCGTCCCGGAGCTGCAGTCGCCCCCGCACAACACGATCGACGGCGTCCACTACGGCGTGTCGCTGCAGTGGGGCCCAAACGTGTTGCTCTACAACACCGAGGAGTTCGCAAGAGCTCCGACCAGCTGGGGAGTCATCTACGAGCCCGCGCACACGGGCCGGATCACGGTCCCCGACAACCCCATCCATATCGCCGACGCGGCGCTGTACCTCAAGGCCACCCGTCCGGAGCTGGGGATCGAGGACCCGTATGAGCTCGATCGGACGCAGTTCCGGGCGGCGATCGACCTCCTGAAACAGCAGCGGCCGCTGATCGCGGAGTATTGGCGATTCGCCTCGCAGGAGATCTCGATGTTCAGGAGCGGAGACGCCGTGGTGGGAGCGGCCTGGCCATACCAGACCACCGCCCTCCGGCTCGCCGGCGTCCCGGTGGCGGAGACCATCCCGGCGGAGGGCGCGACGGGGTGGGCGGACACGTGGATGCTGGCCACCAACGCGCCGCACCAGAACTGCGCGTACCACTGGCTGCGATGGATCAGCACCCCGAAGGTCCAGGCTCAGCAGGCCTTCTCCTTCGGGAAGACGCCGGCCAACCGGGATGCGTGCCCGTTCATGAACCGCCTGAGCCCGGGATCGTGCGCCGCGTACCACGCCGACGCCCGGGCGTCGTACTTCGCTTCGATCTGGTTCTGGAAGACGCCCATGGCTGACTGCCGCGATGGCAGGACCTGCGTGCCGTACTCCGAGTGGCAGCAGGTGTGGAGGACCGAGCTAGCGGGCTAGCTGCCGCTGGCGACCGGCAGGTACTGGCCCGCCGCGCTGCGGCGGCTAGAGGTACTGGCCGGGCCCGCGCTCCGCCGGCGGGCCGGGGGGTTGGCCGGCGGGGAGGCCGCGGCGGCGGAGCTCCTCGAACTGCGCGCGGGCCGCCGCCTGCTGCGCGAACAGGGCAGCCTGGATGCCATGGAACAGCCCCTCGAGCCATCCCACCAGCTGGGCCTGCGCCACCCGGATCTCGGACTCGGTTGGGACGCCCTCCATGGGGGGCGCCAGCATGGCGAGCTCCTCCTGGAGGTCCTGGGTGAGGACCTCGCGGAGCTCGTCTAGGGACCGCTGGTAGGTCTCTCGGAGGCGAACGCGGCCCGGCTCGTCGAGGGAGGCAGCCCGGGTCTCCTCCAGCAACTCGCGGACCATCGAGGCGATCCGGAGGAGCTCGGCCGGCTGGGTAATCGCTTCCTGCGGCGCCTCCGGCTCGCTCTGTGCGATCTCGGTGGCTCCCTGCTCCGGTGGTTCGGTGTTCATCGTCCCAACGTTAGCAGTGACGGCCATCCTCACGCCGACGCCGCCAGCTCCACCATGAGCAGCGCCTGCGCCAGGCAGGCGCGTTCCAGGTCCCCGAGGTCCACGCTCTCGTTGATCGAGTGGTACTGGCTCTTCTCGTCGGCGGCGCCGTACACGAGGATCTCGGCGTCGGGGAACGCACCGGCGAGGACCGGAACGAGCGGGATGGAGCCGCCGCTGCCCACCTCGACCGGGTCTCGGCCGTAGGCGGCCTCCATGGCCCGGCGCATCGCGGCGAAGGCCGGGCCATCCACCCGGACCAGCAGCCCGTTGCCCCCCGTACCTCGCTCGACCTTCACCTCCACGCCCCACGGCGCGTGGTCCTCGAGGTGGCCGACCAGGGCGTCCATGGCGCGCTCGGGATCGTCCCCCGACGCCAGTCGCAAGCTCACCTTCGCCCGCGCCACCGGCACGAGCTGGTTCGAGGCCTCCGCGACGCGCGGTGCGTCGATCCCCAAGACCGAGACCGCCGGCCGGGTCCACAGGCGCTCGGCGATGGGGCCCGACCCGATCAGCCGAACCCCCGGCCGCATCGGAGTCTCCTCGCGCAACTCCTCCTCGGTCACCTCGATCCCCGTCCAGGGGACGCTCGCGAGTCCAGCGATGGCGACGTTCCCATCGTCGTCCTGAAGGGAGGCGAGGGTCCGGGCCAGCGCCGACAGCGCGTCGGGGATCGGCCCGCCGAAGGAGCCGCTGTGCACCCCGAGGTCGAGCACCCGCACCGAGACGAAGCAGTCGACGATGCCACGGATGCTGACCTCGATCGCCGGGATCCCCGTCCTCCAGTTCCCGCCGTCGGCGACGCCGATCACGTCGGCCGCGAGCAGGTCCCGGTGGCCCTCGATCAGGAACGGGAGGTGCTCCGCGCTCGCCTCCTCCTCGCCCTCGACCAGAACCTTCACGCCCACCGGCGTCCGCCCCTCGAAGGTCCGAACGGCGGCGGCGTGCATGACGATCCCGCACTTGTCGTCGGACGTGCCGCGTCCGTACATCCGGCCGTCCCGGACCACCGGCTCGAACGGCGACGACTCCCACTGGTCGGGCGGACCCTCAGGCTGCACGTCGTGATGGGCGTACAACAGGACGGTGGGGGTCCCCGGCGGAGCCGGGACCTCCCCGAACACGGCCGGGTGGTCCACGTCCGGGAGCTCGATCAGCCGCACGCCCCCAAGCCCGGCGTCTTCGAGGATCTCGGCGGTCGCCTCGGCCGAGCGATGGACCGGCTCGGGGTCGTAGCCGGGGAAGGCGATGGACGGGATCCGAACCAGGCGCTCCAGGTCGGTCCGGGCCCGGGGCATCAGTTCGGCGACGATCGTGCGTAGGTCGTCGGACATGCGGCGCGAACGATACCGCACGGCCGGCGGCGTGGGCGCCGACGATCGTTCGCGTTGGGGGCCGCTCGCTTCGGCCTTTCGCTTCGAGCTACGGATAGAGGCGCTCCATCACCCAGGGGCCCGCAGGCCGCCGGGTGTACCGGATGCGGTCGTGGAGCCGGTGCTCCCGCCCCTTCCAGAACTCGATCGTGTCCGGGAAGAGGCGGAACCCGCCCCAATGTGGAGGGAGCGGGACGTCGTCGCCGGGGAACCGCTCTTCCATCTGCCGGTAACGCTCGTCGAGCTCCTCACGGGATGCCGCCACCTCGCTCTGGCGCGATGCCCACGCGCCCAGGCCCGCCTCTCGGGGGCGGGTCCGGAAGTAGGCCTCGGACTCCTCGCGGGTGGTGCGCTCAACGGTTCCAGTGACGCACACCTGCCGCTCCAGTTCGCGCCAGTAGAAGGCCAGCGCGGCGCGGGGGTTCCCGGCGAGCTCCCGCCCCTTGCGGCTCTCGTAGTTCGTGTAGAAGACGAAGCCGCGTTCGTCGAGACCTCGGAGCAGCACGTGGCGGACGGAGGGCCGGCCGCCGGCGTCGGCGGTGGCCAGGGCCATGGTCTCGGGGAACACGATCCCGGCGGCCCGGGCCTCCTCGAGCCAGATGCGAAACTGCGCGATCGGATCGGGGTCCAGGTCGCGCTGGGAGAGGGCTCCTCGTGTTCCGGGTGCCTCCGCCACCGGTGCTCCACGCGGACAGTACCCGAAAGTCTCTCCCAATGTTCCTCGTCGTGCAGGCCGGGACGTCCCTCGGCGGGCCGCTCGTCGTATCCTGACCGGCGCGACCGAGCACGGTAGTCTGCAGAACACCAGGCAGCGGCGGCAGCTCGCGACGAAGAGTTGGAGAATCGAACGGTGCACATCGATTGGTCCATCGCGTTCGCCTCCGTGATCGTCGGGTTCACCGTCGGGCTAACCGGCATGGGCGGAGGCGCGCTCATGACCCCCATCCTGCTGATCTTCTTCGGTGTCACACCGACGGCGGCGGTCTCCTCCGATCTCGTCGCCGCGATGGTCATGAAGCCGGTGGGCGGGGGCGTCCACATTCGCCGGAAGACCGTCCGTTGGGAGCTCGTCAAGTGGCTCTGCGTCGGCTCGATCCCGACCGCGTTCGCCGGCGTCCTACTGCTTCATGCCACCGGCGACAGCGAGGTCGTCGAGAACACGACGAGGATCTTCCTCGGGGTGACGCTCATCCTGGCTGCGGCCGCGATGGTCTTCAAGGCATCGCTGCAGGCCCGACGGAGCGCGCAGGCTCGTGCGGGTCGGCGCGTCACGCTGGGACCGGGTGGGTCGATCCGCGTGATGATCCCGATCACGCTGCTGATCGGGGCCGTCGGTGGCATGCTCGTGGGTCTCACCTCGGTCGGCTCGGGCTCGATCGTCATCGTGTGCCTCATGCTCACCTATCCGACGCTCCGGGGCGCGCAGCTCGTCGGGACCGATCTCGTGCAGGCCGTCCCGCTGGTTACGGCGGCGGCGCTCGCCCATATCCTCGTCGGCGACTTCGAGCTCGGCCTCACGACATCGATCTTGATCGGCGCGGTCCCGGCCGTGTACGTCGGCGCTCGGCTCTCCTCGAAGGCGCCGGACGGCATCATCCGCCCGGCCCTCGTGTTCGTGCTTCTGGCCTCGGCCTTGAAGCTCCTCGACGTCCCCACCCCCGTCATCGGCGTCGTCTTGCTAGGGGGCGCCCTTGTCGGGCTCCCGGTCTGGGGTGCGGTCGATGCCGCCGCTCATCCGCAGACGATGTGGGACAGCGCCGGCCTCAGTCGTCGAGGTTGGATCAGATGGCAGGCATTTGGCGCGCCGATCGGGATCGTTTTCGCAGTGGCAGCAGCCTACTTCGCGAAGACACGTCCGCAGCTCCGCCCGGCGACGCTGTCGTCTGACGGGGACTCCCGCGTCCCGCCCTCGACCGACGACGCCCCAGTCGTCTCCTAGGCGAGCGTGGGATGTTCGAGCGGATCCTGGTTGCGGTCGACGGATCACCGCAGAGCGAGAAGACGATCGTCGTCGCCGTGGATCTTGCTCGGCGATACGGCTCAGCCGTTACCATCGTTCACGTCCGCGAGTACGAGCGATATGAGGGATCCGACGTCGACCTCGGTCCTCCCATCCCCGCTGAGGAACTCGTGAACGGTGTGCTGGCGAGATTCCGTGATGGGGGCGTCGATGCCCAAGGAGAGATCCGCCGGGTGAGCTCCGGAAACACGCCTCAACAGATCGTCGAAGTGGCGGCGGAATCCCACGCGGATCTGATCATCATGGGTTCGCGCGGTATGACGGAGTGGAAGAGCCTCCTACTCGGCGGTGTGGCGAACAAGGTGGTGCATCACGCTACGTGCCCGGTCCTCCTCGTGCGCTAGAGAGACGACGGTCGATCATCCTCAAGGGCAACGTGAAGAAACTGAATCTCAGGTCGGGGCCGAACCAGATAGTCGTCACGGCAGCTGGGATTCGATCGTTCGGCGCACCCAACTGGGCAGTACTCGAAAATATGTCCGGAGGTAGAGGGGCATGTGCTCTGGCTCAGTGCCCGTCACGCCAAGCTTCGTCGGGAGGGTTACCGGAAGGACGGGAGCCGGTGAAAGGCTCGATTCTCCGAGGGATGGTGAACCCGGGCATCGAGTTCGGGGCCTAGCCATTGCGCTCGACACCCGGCGCCCAGGCGTGCCGGCGCTGGACCGCGAGCGGGGCGCTATGCGTCGGCCGCGACCTTCGCCTCGGCCTGATTGCCGGCAATCCATACTCCTTCGGCCTCGCGGGCCAGGTCGGCGAACGTCGTTCGCTGAAGGATGGCGATCGTCGCGTCCCGGATCTCCTGCCACATCGTGCGCATCGAGCATCCGATCTCCATGGGGCACGGCTCGGGCTTCTTGCGCGTGGCGCATCCGATCGGCGCTATGGGGCCTTGAAAGAGGCGCACGACCTCTTCGAAGGTGACTTCCTCCGGCCGGCGGTTCAGACGGTAGCCGCCCAAGGGTCCGCGCTCGGAACGAACCAAAGCGGCTCCCCGAAGCTGCAACATCACCTGCTCGAGGACGGAAGCTGGAACGAACGTGCGCTCGGAGATCTCGTGCAGCTTGAGGGGCTCGTTCCCGTCTGCGAGTGCGAGGGCGAGCAGTGCACGCCCCGCGTAGTCCGTTCTCCTTGTGATCCACATCGGGCGCTCTCCCGGTTCATCTCGGACGGGGATCTTCCAGCAGATCCTCCAGTAGGGCTTGACATCCTAACTTGATGTGTTTAGGTTTCCTAGTTTTATAGGATAACTTAGTTTATAAGGATTATCAACAATGCCTCAGGAGCTTCCACCCTTCAGCTCGCGCCACTCGATGTCCGCCCGGCGATCCCGACCCTCCTCCCCGCAACTGGGAGTCGCTCTCGCCGCGGCGCTGCTCGCCTGCAGCCTTTTGGCGACCTCCTGCGGTGGCGGCGCCCAGGGTGCCCCGGTCAACGAGGGTGGGCCGGAGAACGTGACCCTGCGGATCGGTTACTTGCCGAACGTCACGCACGCCAGCGCCATCGTAGGGGTCGAGAAGGGCCTGTGGGCGGCCCACCTGGACAGCAACGTCGACCTGCAGCCCACGACCTTCAACGATGGAACGGAGGCGGTCGAGGCGCTCTTCTCCGGAGCGATCGACGCGAGCTTCATCGGCCCGAACCCGGCCATCACCGGATTCGCCCAATCGAACGGCGAGGCGCTGCGGATCGTGTCGGGAGCCACGTCAGGAGGCGCGTCTCTGGTCGTGAACCCCCAGATCAAGGGTGCGGCGGATCTGCGCGGCAAGAAGATCTCCAGCCCCTCGCTGGGGAACACTCAGGACGTCGCGCTGCGCGCCTGGCTCGCGGAACAGGGCCTGGAAACGAATCCGGAAGGCGGCGGGGACGTCTCGATCGTGCCGCAGGAGAACGCGCAGATACTCGAGACCTTTGCCGCCGGCGAGATCGACGGCGCGTGGGTGCCCGAGCCGTGGGCCACGCGAATGCGCGAGGAGGCGGGCGGCACCGTCCTGGTGGATGAGGCCGATCTGTGGCCGGAAGGCCAGTTCGTCACGACGCACATCATCGTCGAGAAGGCCTTCCTCGAAGCGCACCCCGACGTCGTCAAGGGCCTCCTGCAGGGTCACGTCGGCGCCACCGATTTCGTCCAGGACAACCCCGAAGAGGCGCAGCGGATCGTGAACGACGCGATCGAGCAGATCACGGGGGCGAGTCTGGACACGGACACGATCGCGGCCGCGTGGGAAAACCTCGAGTTCACCGTCGACCCGATCGCCGACTCGCTGCGGGGCGCCGCGGAAGACGCAGTCAGCGTGGGGCTGCTCGAGCCGGTGGACCTGGACGGGATCTACGACCTCTCGCTGCTGAACGAGGTCCTTGCCGACCTCGGTCGGGAAGAGGTGCAGGGCTGATGGCACTTCGGGCGCCCACGCTGTCGGAAGAACGCATCCCGACCGGTCGCGCGATCGATGTGCGGGACGTCTCCAAGGCCTACGGGCCGACCGGCACACATGTGCTGGCGCTCGAGCGGATCTCCCTTTCCGTGGCGCCGGGAGAGTTCGTTTGCATGGTGGGAGCGTCCGGCTGTGGCAAGACCACCCTACTGAACCTGATCGCGGGCCTCGACCGTCCCACGAGCGGGGAGGTGGGCGTGCACGGCGCCCGCACCGCATTGCTGTTCCAGGATGCCGCCTTGTTTCCATGGCTCACCGCTGGCCGCAACGTCGAACTGGCGCTTCGGCTGCGAGGCGTCGGCAAGCAGGAGCGCCGCGCCGAGGTGGACCGGCTGATAGACGTCGTTCACCTCCGCGGCTTTGCCGGAAGGCGTCCGCACGAGCTCTCTGGCGGCATGCGCCAGCGGGTCGCGCTCGCGCGCGCCCTGGCGCAGGACGCGGACGTCTTGCTCATGGACGAGCCGTTCGGAGCCCTTGACGCGATCACCCGCGATCTGCTGCATGACGAGCTCGAGCGGCTATGGCAGACGACGGGGGTCACGATCCTGTTCGTGACGCACAACGTGCGCGAGGCGGCGCGTCTCGGGGACCGGATCCTGGTGCTGTCGAGCCGTCCCGGCCGCGTTGTCGCGGACTTCCCGATCACCGTCGGCCGTCCCCGGCGGCTGGAGTCGCCGCAAGTGGCGCAGCTCGCCGCCGACATCACCGAGCGTCTGCGGGAGGAGGTGCGCCGCCATGCCGACATTGCGCCTGAAGGGTGAGCCCTCCAGCCAAGGCGGCCTGGACGCCAACCTGGCAGGCATCGACGCCCTGGACATTCCGCTCCAGCCGGCCCCGAGCCTCGCATCGCGCGCGTGGAGCGCGCTGTGGCCGAAGCTCGCCGCGATCGGCCTGTTCCTCGCCGTGTGGCAAACGGTGGTGTGGCTGGAGTGGAAACCGACCTACGTGCTGCCGCCGCCCGGACCGGTCTTCGAGCGGCTCGTCTCGGATCTCGCCGATGGGGTGCTGCTGACGGCCACCTGGATCACGCTGAGGCGAGCCGTCGTCGGATACGCGATCGCCATGGTGATCGGCGTGACGCTCGGCCTCGCGGTCGCCCGATTCCGCCACCTGCGAACCGCCCTGGGGTCACTGATCACAGGGCTGCAGACGATGCCCTCGATCGCGTGGTTCCCTTTGGCGATCCTGCTCTTCCAGCTCACGGAGGAGACGATCACGTTCGTCATCGTGCTGGGAGCGGCTCCAGCCATCGCGAACGGATTCCTTCACGGCGTCGATCACATCCCTCCCCTGCTCCTCCGGGCCGGAAAGGTTCTCGGTGCGAGGGGGTTCGCGACGTACCGCCATATCGTCCTGCCAGCGGCGATGCCCGGCTTCGTCGCCGGCATGAAGCAAGGGTGGGCGTTCGCCTGGCGCAGCCTGATGGCGGGTGAGCTCCTCGTCATCATCGCCTCCCGCCCCTCGCTGGGGGTTCGGCTCCAATTTGCCCGGGAGCTCTCGGACGCCGAGGCGTTGCTGGCCGCGATGATCGTGATCCTCGTGATCGGCATCATCGTCGATGCCGTCTTCTTCGGACAGCTCGAGTACGCCATCAGGAAGCGCTGGGGCTTGCTCTCCAGCGCTTCCTGAGGCTTCCTTGACCCCCGCCGGGACGTAAGAGGCGGTGTGCACCCGCCGGATTGAAGAACTGTCGGCCGAGCTGACCTTGCTCGACGCAAGGCGCTCGGATCTCACCGTGGAGGTATCGGGGAGCCAGCCGAACGTCCCGGGCCCTGCGGAACTGGCGCAGGTACGAGTGGACATCGAACGGGCCCTGCGAGACGATGCGCTTCCCGAGCGCAAGGCCGTGATGCAGGCCGTGGTGGCCGAGATCAAGGTCGGGATCGCGGCCATGTCCGCCGAGTCTTCCGCGTCACCGGTTGCTCGACCACCGTGTGGGTCAGGCGCCCTCGGCAGGACTCGAACCTGCGCACCCGGCTCCGGAGGCCGGCGCTCTATCCTCTGAGCTACGAGGGCTCGTCGCTCAACCTTGAGTCTAGCAATGCCCTCTCACCGGAGGGGACAGGGTGATGGCCACGGCGAACCCCTTCGCTATCCTGCCCCCTATGGGGGGCGAGGCCAGGCCCCGGATCCTGATCGTCGACGACGACCCGGTGATCCTCCGGCTGCTCCAGATCAACTTCCGGCTGGAGGGCTACGACGTCGACTCGGCCAGCCGAGGGGACGAGGCCCTCCGGCGCGCGCGCGAGGCAGTGCCTGATGTGGTGGTGCTCGACATCATGATGCCGGGCGTCGACGGATTCGACGTCCTGCGGCAGCTGAGGGAGGACCCCGCCTCGAGGGACGTGCCCGTGATCCTCCTGTCGGCCCGAGCCCAGGACGAGGACCGGCTGCGCGGCTACGCTCTCGGCGTGGAGGTGTACGTCACCAAGCCGTTCGACCCCGCGCACCTGGTGGAGATCGTCCGCCGGGTCCTTGCTGGCAGGCCGGCCCAGGCCTAGCCCCCACCGGACTGTCGCCGATGATCGAGGACCGGCTCGCCGCCACGATTCACCGGGCCCTGCGGGACGCCTCGGTCGAGCTCGGGCTGTCGGGCGAGCCGCCGGAGGTCGAGATCACGAAGCCCAAGCAGAGGGGGTTCGGCGACTTCTCGACGAACGTGGCCCTGGTGGTGGCGCCACGGGTCGGCCGACCGGCCCGAGAGGTGGCGGAGGCGATCCTGCCGCATCTTCCGGCCGAGGACCTGATCGAGCGGGCCGAGGTCGCGGGCCCGGGATTCATCAACCTCTTCGTGCGCGACGACTGGCGGTACGACGGCCTGCGGGATGCCGTTGCGAGCGGTCCGAGGTACGGGTGGACCGAGCCGGACGGCCGGTCGGTCCAGGTGGAGTTCGTATCGGCCAATCCTACGGGGCCGCTCCACATCGGACACGCGCGAAACGCGGCCCTGGGCGACGCGGTGGCCAGGGTGCTCGAGGCGGCCGGCCGGAAGGTGGAGCGCGAGTACTACTTCAACGACGCCGGTGGGCAGATGGACCGGTTCGGTGCCTCGGTCGAGGCGCGCTATCTGCAGGTCGTCGGGCACGACGCCGAGGTGCCGGAGGACGGCTATCACGGCGAATACGTCGTCGAGATTGCCCGCAAGATCGCCGCGAAGTCCGGGGACGCGCTGGCTGCCCTGCCGCCCGACGAGCGATTCATCCGCCTCCGGGAGGAGGGCGTGCGTCGGGTGCTGGACGGAATCCGGGCCACCCTGGACCGGTTCGGGGTCCGGTTCGATACGTACGTCTCCGAGCGAGAGCTGGCGCAGTCGGGCGAGATCGCCGCCGCGGTCGAGCGGCTCCGCGCCGCCGGCCGCGTGTACGAGGCCGACGGCGCGATGTGGTTCCGGTCCACGGCGTTCGGCGACGACAAGGACCGCGTACTGATCAAGGCGAGCGGTGCCCATACCTACTTCGCGGCGGACTGCGCGTACCTCATCGACAAGTTCGGGCGAGGCTTCGACCACCTGATCTACGTGTGGGGCGCCGACCACCACGGCGACGTCGTGCGGGTGCGGGGCGCGGCCCAGGCCATGGGGTTCGACCCGACCGCCGTGGAGATCGTGCTGTACCAATTCGTGGCGTTCCTGAGGGGCGGCGAACCCGTGACGATGAGCAGGCGGGCCGGCTTGTTCGTCACTCTCGACGAGCTGATCGACGAGGTGGGGACCGACGCCGCGCGGTTCACGCTGCTCCTTCACTCGAACGACTCGACCATGAACTTCGACATCGAGGACGTGAAGCGCCAAAGCATGGAGAACCCCGTCTACTACGTGCAGTACGGTCACGCCCGCATCGCCAGCATCCTCCGCCACGCCGCCGAGCGAGGTGTGGGGCTGAAACCGGTGGAGGAGGCCGACCTCTCGCTGCTGTCCACCCAGGCCGAGCTGGACCTGCTGGGGGTGATCGCGGAGATGCCGGGGCAGGTGCAGCAGGCGGCCGAGCTCCGCGCGCCGCACCGGCTCTCGCACTACGCGCAGCAGCTCGCCGCCGAGTTCCACCGGTTCTACACGGAGTGTCGGGTGGTCACCGACGACGACGCGTTGACCCAGGCCCGGCTGTGGCTCTGCGCCGGGACGAAGCAGACCATCGCGAACGTCCTCGGGCTGCTCGGGGTGTCCGCCCCCGACGCCATGGAGCGGTTCGATGGCTGAGGCCGCCGGGCGGCCCTGGCCGGCCAACGCCCGCTTCGGGCCGGACGGCCTGTCGATCGCCGGTGTCCTCGCCGAGGATCTGGCGGCCCGGTACGGGACGCCGCTCCTGGTTGCCGACGAGGAGCACATCCGGGCCCGATGCCGGGCCTTCACCACGCTGTTCCCGCACCCGCTCTATGCCGTGAAGGCGTTCACCTCGCGGGCCGTGCTCCGACTAGTTGCGGAGGAGGGCCTGAACCTGCTGGTGGCCACGGGCGGTGAGCTGGAGGCGTGCCTGGCGGCCGGCATCCCCGGGGAACGGATCGCATTCCACGGGAACAACAAAGGCGACGACGAGCTCCGCCTGGCGGTCGCTTCGCGAGTATGGCTGATCAACGTGGACAACCCGGCCGAGCTGGAGCGGCTCGACCCGATCGCTCGGGACGCGGGCGTGGTCCAGGACGTCATGCTCCGGGTGATCCCGGAGATCGGCGCCGGCGCGCACCGGGCCATCCAGACCGGCGGCCTCGGGACGAAGTTCGGGATGCCGCTTCGGGCGGTACCGGGCGTCGTGCGACGGGCCGTGGCGCTGGCGAACGTGCGGCCCGTCGGCGTCCACGCCCACATCGGGTCGCAGGTCCTGGAGGCCGAGCCGTACCTGGCCGAGGTGGACGTGGTGCTGGATCTCCTGGAGCGGTTGAAGCGGGACTCGGGGTTCGAGGCCGATGTGATCGACGTGGGAGGCGGGTTCGGCGTGGCGTACACGGACGAGCGCCCCCTGGAGCTCGACCGGCTGGCGCCGGCGCTGCTGGCTCGGGTGCGAGAGGGCGCGACGAGCCGGGGGCTCCGTCTGCCGCACACGCTGGTGGAGCCGGGGCGTTCGGTGGTGGGGAGCGCCATGGTGACTCTGTACCGGGTGGGCGCGGTCAAGGAGACCGAGGAGGGTACGACGCTCGTCGCCGTGGACGGCGGCATGTCCGACAATATCCGTCCCATGCTCTACGGCGCCCGGTATACGGTCGCGGCGGCCGGACAGCCCCGCGACACCGGGCCCGTGGAGGTCGACGTGGTTGGCCGGCACTGCGAGACGGGGGACGTGCTGGCCCGGGGCGTGAAACTTTCCCACGACGTCGGCCCCGGCGATCTCTTGGCCTTCGCGGCGACGGGCGCCTACACCTACGCCATGGCCAGCAACTACAACCGGGCGGGCCGCCCCGCCGTTGTGGCCGTGCGGGACGGCGTGAGCCGGCCGTGGCTGCGGCGGGAGGACGCCGGAGACCTGGACCGGCTGGAGGTGGTCGCGGCGGCGCCGGCGGCCCGGCCGTGGCTGCCGCGCGAGTTCCTGGTTCGGCCGGCCCGGCCCGGGGACGCCCGCTCTTTCCTGGAGGCCTATCGGAGCGTTGCCGCGGAGCGGCGGCTCATCCAGACGGAGGAGGTCACCCGGACAGCCGCGTTGTACCGGAGGCGATTCCGTCGGTCCCGAACTGGGGAGGCCGCTCAACTCGTGGCGGTGGCGGAAGGCGGGGTGGTCGGGTCCCTGTCCATCCGCAGGGACCCCCACCCCGTCACCCGGCATGTGGCGACCCTGGGGATGTTCGTTATCGGGACGTGGCGGGGCCGCGGCGTGGGGACGGCCCTCATGTCCGAGGCGCTGCGGTGGGCGCGGAGCGCCGGGGTGGAGCGGGTGGAGCTCACCGTCTACCCCCACAACGACGCGGCCATCGCCCTCTATCGGAAGTTCGGGTTCGTCGAGGAGGGTAGGCTCGTCCGCCATGCCAAGAAGTCCTACGGTTACGAGGACGAGATCCTGATGGCCGCGTGGCTGGGGGAAGTCGGAGAGCCGAAGCGATGACCGACCGCACGCTGAAGGTGGGGCTCCTGGGGTGCGGCAACGTGGGGGCCGCGGTGGTGCGCCTGCTCCACGACAACCGGGACGACATTGCCCGGCGGGCCGGCTGCCGGCTCGAGGTGGCGAAGGTGGCCGTCCGTGACCCGGCGAGGCCCCGCGACGTCCCGCTCGGCCCCTCCGCGTTCACCGCGGACGCCATGGAGGTCGTAGAGGACCCCGACATCGACATCGTGTGCGAGCTGATCGGGGGGTCTGAGCCCGCCCGGTCGCTGATCCTGGCGGCCTTCGACCGCGACAAGCCGGTGGTCACGGCGAACAAGGAGCTGCTCGCGACGCGAGGCCGCGAGCTGTTCGACGCCTCGGATGCGAAGGGCCTGGACCTGTACTTCGAGGCGGCGGTGGGGGGCGGCATCCCGCTGATCCGACCGCTGAAGGAATCACTCACCGGCGAACGCCTCACCCGGGTGCTCGGCATCGTGAACGGCACTACCAACTACATCCTCACCCGGATGTCGGACGAGGGGATGCGGTTCGCCGACGCGCTGGCCGAGGCGCAGCGCCTGGGGTACGCCGAGGCCGATCCCACCGCCGACGTGGACGGCCACGACGCGGCGGCCAAGTGCGCGATCTTGGCGTCGATCGCGTTCAACGCGAGGGTGGTGGGGGGCGACGTCTACCGCGAGGGCATCTCAGGAGTGACCACGGAGGACGTCGAGTTCGCCCGGCGGCTGGGCTATGTGGTGAAGCTGCTCGCCATCGCGGAGCTCCACGACCAGCGGATCGCGGCCCGCGTTCACCCGGCCATGATCCCGGCGGAGCACCCGCTGGCCGCGGTGCGGGACGCGTTCAACGGCGTGTTCGTGGAAGGCCCGAATGTCGGCGAGCTGATGTTCTACGGGCGGGGGGCCGGCGGCGAGCCCACGGCCACGGCCGTGGTGGGCGACGTCGTGACCGTGGCCCGCAACCTGCTGGCCGGGGCCCGCGGCGTGAGCTGCACCTGCTTCCACGAGCGGACCATCCGGCCGATGGCCGAGATGGACGGTCAGTACTACATCCTGCTCCGGGTGGAGGACCGCCCCGGGGTCCTGGCCGAGATCGCCAGCGTGTTCGGGCGGAACCAGGTGTCGATCAAGAGCGTGTGGCAGGAGGGCACGGGCGCCGACGCCCAGCTCGTGTTCATCACCCACCGGGCTCGGGAGGGCGCCTTCCAGCAGGCTGTGAGCGAGCTCCGGGCCGTGAAGGCGGTGGAGGAGGTTCGAAGCATCCTCCGGGTGGAGGCGGAGGAATGACCGCGGCGCCGTGGCGGGGGGTGATCGAGGAGTATCGAGCACGGCTGCCGGTCTCCGACGCCACGCCGGTGGTGACGCTCGGGGAGGGCGACACGCCGCTCGTTCGGTCCGAGTCGCTCTCGGCCGAGACCGGGTGCGAGGTGCATCTGAAGTACGAGGGGGCCAATCCTACGGGATCGTTCAAGGACCGCGGGATGACCCTGGCCATCTCAAAGGCGGTGGAGGAGGGCTCGAAGGCGGTGGTGTGCGCGTCCACCGGAAACACCAGCGCCTCGGCGGCGGCCTATGCCGCCAAGGCCGGCCTCACGTGCGCCGTGCTCGTGCCGAAGGGGAAGATCGCGCTCGGGAAGATGGCCCAGACCCTGATCCACGGGGCGCGGGTCCTGGAGGTGGACGGCAACTTCGACGCTTCCCTGGACCTGGCCCAGGACCTCGCCGACCACTACCCGGTCACCCTGGTGAACTCGGTGAACCCGTACCGGCTCCAGGGCCAGAAGACCTGCGCCTTCGAGATCTGCGACGCGATGAGCCGCGCCCCGAACCTTCACTTCGTGCCGGTGGGCAACGCCGGGAACATCTCCAGCCACTGGATGGGATACAGCGAGTACCTCGCCGACGGCGCGATCGCCGAGCCGCCGCAGCTGTTCGGGTTCCAGGCCCAAGGAGCGGCCCCCATCGTCCTGGGGCATCCACTCGAGCACCCCTCCACCATCGCCACAGCCATCCGGATCGGGAACCCCGCGTCGTGGGACAAGGCGGTCGCGGCGGCGACGGAGTCCGAAGGGGCGATCATGGCCGTCACGGACCGGGAGATCCTGGGGGCGTACAAGCGGCTCGCGCACGAGGGGATGTTCGCGGAGCTCGCCTCGGCGGCGTCGGTGGCGGGTCTCCTGCACCTTGCGGCGGGGGACCGCCTGCCGAAGGGAGCAACGGCGGTGTGTGTTCTCACCGGACACGGGCTGAAGGACCCCGAGTGGGCCATCACCGGGGCCAGCCACCCGCCCACCGTGCGGGCGGATCCTGCGGCGGTGGCCGCCGAGCTCGGGCTGTGAGACGAGAAGCGCCGGCTGGGTGGCAGAGGAGGGTCTGCAGCGGATGAGGCTGATCGCCCGCGTTCCGGCCACCGTGGCCAACCTCGGTCCCGGGTTCGACTGCTTCGGCCTGGCGCTCGAGTTGTGCAACGAGGTGACGGTCGACACAGAAGCCGAGCCCGGCGTGAGCTGGGATGGCGAGGGCGCCGACGAGCTCCCCACCGACGGGACCGACATGGTGAGCCGCGCGATGCGCTACGTCGTTCACGACGCCCAACAGTCTTTCGGCGAGACGATCGAGCTTCCACAGCTCCATCTCCTTGGCATGAACCGGATCCCGCTTCAGCGCGGTCTTGGCTCCTCGGCGGCCGCCGTCGTCGCGGGCGTCGCGCTCGCCACCACAATGCTCCACCTTGGCGACCTCCGCACACCGCTCGGGACCCTCTCGCTGGCTGGCTCGATGGAGGGTCACTGGGACAACGCCGCGGCCGCGGTCTTCGGCGGGTTCACGATCGCCACGCCCGGGGCCATCGTGCGGTTGGACCCCCACCCTGAGCTGCAGCCCGTCGTGCTGATCCCTGAGCACGTTCGGCTCTCCACGGAGGAGGCTCGTCGCGCCCTCCCCCAGACGGTCCCGCTCGACGATGCCGTCCACAACGTCGGTAACGCCGCCGTCATGGTCCACGCGATGACGAACGACCCCAGCCGTCTTCTGGCGGGCATCGGCGATCGCCTCCATCAGGACGTGCGGCTTGGGCTGGTACCCGAGGTGCGCGAAGTCTTCGAGCGCCTGGAGCGCGTCCCGGTCCCCGTGTGCGTGTCGGGCGCCGGCCCCAGCCTGCTGGCCTTCGAGAGCGAGCGATTCCCGGTGCCTGACCCCGGGCCGGGATGGCGGTTGCTCCGGATCGCGCCCCGGGCGGCCGGGGTGGAGGTAGAAGGGGCCTAAGCGGCTCCTCATGCCGGACCGGTTGTGACCGATGTCATTGATGGAGGACGAAGCCCAACCTAGACTCCCACGGGGCTCGTATCCAGGGTGAATGGACCCGTCGCCTGATCCCCCATGAGCGTAAACCCAGAGCCAGAAGCCCAGGACCGACCCGTCGAGGACCGGCCGGAGCGCGTCTCCGTCCCGGTACTCGTCACCGACCTCGCCAGCAAGACCCTCGCGGTCAAGGAAGGGGAGACCTTCCTTTACTCGGACCTGGAAGGCAACCTCGACCACAGCGGCGACTACGGGCTCGGCCTGTATTTTCGCGACACCCGGTTCCTGTCGCAGTTTCGGATGGAGGTGTCCGGGCGGTCCCCGGTGCTGCTGTCGTCCTCAGCCGAGCGCGGCTACATGTCGCACGTGGATCTCACCAACCCCGACCTGTACGACGGTGACGTTGTAGCCGTCCCCCAGCAGACCCTCAACATCCGGCGGATCCGAGCCATCAACGGACGCCTGTTCGAGCGGGTCCGGGTCAAGAACTACAACCCGTATCCGGTGTCGCTCGACCTCGAGTTCTCCCTGGGGGCCGATTTCGCGGACATCTTCGAGGTGCGGGGCCTCGCGCACAGGAAGCACATCCCGCCGGATCCGCCCAGGGCCGAGGGCACCAGGGTGGAGTTCGCGGCGCGGGGGGTGGACGGCGCGCGCCGGCTCACGCAGATCGAGTTCGCCCAGGCCCCGGACAAGCTCGGGGTGGAAGGGCGCATCGTGCACGCCTCGTTCCGGATGCACCTGGGGGCATACCAGACGAAGCTCATCGCCATGACCATCTCGCCCGTCGTGGACGACGTCCGCCCCAGGGAGCTGGACTTCGACGTGGCCGTCCACGAGCTCCGGCGGTCCTACGAGGAATGGGAGCGAGACTGCACGCAGATCTTCACCGACAACGAGCTGTTCAACCAGCTCCTTGACCGCAGCCTGCGCGACCTGCGCGCGCTGTTCACCGAGACCGACGATGGCGGCATCCTGGCCGGCGGCATCCCGTGGTACGTGACGATCTTCGGGCGCGATGCACTGATCTCGTCGCACCAGCTCTTGTCGGTGAACCTCGAGCCGGCCCGCAAGGCCCTGGAGCTCCTCGCCGCCCGCCAGGGGACGGAGGTGGACGACTGGCGTGACATGCAGCCGGGCAAGATCCTGCACGAGGTGCGCCAGGGGGAGCTGGCCCGCGCGGGCATCGTGCCCCACACGCCGTACTTCGGTTCGGTCGACGTCACCCCGTGGTTCCTGATCCTGTACGCTCAGCACTTCCGGTGGTCCGGTGATCTGGACTTCGCCCAGAAGCTGCTCCCGGCAGCCGAGGCGGCGCTCCGGTGGATCGACCAGTACGGCGATCTGGACGACGACGGCTTCGTGGAGTACCTGTGCCGCTCGTCGCGGGGCATGCGAAACCAGGGCTGGAAGGACTCGCACGACGCCATCGCTCACGCCGACGGGCACCTGGCCGAGCCTCCCGTCGCCCTGTCCGAGGTGCAGGCCTATGTGTATCTCGCCAAGGAGCGGATGGCCGACGTGTACCGGGCCCTCGGCGACGAGCAGCGAGGCGAGTTCCTCCTGGGCCAGGCCCACGACCTCAAGCGGAGGTACAACGAGGCATTCTGGATGGACGACGAGAAATACTTCGCGGCAGCCCTCGACGTCGACAAGCGAAAGGTGCGAACGGTGATGTCGAACCCCGGCCACGGGCTGTACTGCGGCATCGTGGACGAGGATAAGGCCATACCGCTCGCCAAACGGCTCCTCGCGCCTGACATGTTCTCGGGGTGGGGGATCCGCACCATGAGCAAGACGGCGGCGGCCTACAACCCCATGAGCTACCACAACGGCTCGGTGTGGCCGCACGACAACGCACTCATCGCCGCGGGGCTGAAGCGCTACGGCTTCATCCGGTCCACCAATCGGGTGGCCACGGCCCTGTTCGACGCCGCGGTGCATGCCGACTACCTGCGGCTGCCCGAGCTCTTCTGCGGGTTCACCCGCCGCACGCCGAACCGCCCGGTGAGCTACCCGGTCGCCTGCTCCCCCCAGTCTTGGGCGGCCGGTTCGCCGTTCCTCATGCTCCAGGCCATGCTGGGCATCTCGGCCCGGGCCCACGAGAACCTGCTCACGGTGAACAAGCCGCACCTGCCGACGTGGCTGAACACGGTGGAGGTGCGGAACCTCGCGGTCGGGCGGAGCCGGATCTCGTTGGTGTTTCGAAGGGAGGGCGAGATCACCTCGTTCTCGGTCCTGTCGCGCGAAGGGGACGTTCGCGTCGTGATGGAGGAGTAGCTACCGGACGCAGGCCCCGGTGGAGACGGGGTCGGTCCTGCCGAGAACCCCGGTCACGTCGGGGATGACGTCGGTCGAGACGATTGCGTAGCCCACGGCCGGATCGGTCGTCGACGCCGCGAACACCACCCCGGCCACGGATCCGTCCGGCAGCACGAACGGCCCACCCGAATCACCGGGCTGGACGTTCGTCTGGAGCTCGTAGACGTCCCGTTCCACGGTCTGTTGCCCATAGATGTCGCGTCCGACGGCGTCCATCGGCCGGCGCACCGCCGCCCGGTCGCCGACCAGGTCACCCCCGCCCGGGTACCCCAAGGCGGCTCCGCCCGCGCCTCGCTGGAGCCCCTCCTCGAGGAGCGGCAGCGCCGCCCCGGGCGACTCGCTCACGAAAAGCACGGCGAGGTCCTTTTGCGGGTCGAACAGGACCGCGTTGGCAGGCTGGGAGTCGCCCGTTCGGTCCTGGACCTCCAGAGCGTCCACCCCCGCGACGACGTGGGCGTTCGTGACCACGTGGTTGTTCGAGACCACGAATCCGGTCCCGGACTGGATCCTGCCACAGGCCTCGCCCACGATGCGCACGGTGCTCGGCGCCGCACGCTCGAAGGCGGTGGCCGCCTCGCCCTCGCTCGGCCACCGCACCGGCCCGGCCGGCGCCGGCGGGAGCCCGGCGAAGACGTCGGGGAAGCCGTACCGGTTGAACAACCGCCGGACCTCGGCCAGCAGCGACGGCGGCTCGGGAAGCGCCGCGTCGAGCCCTCGGACGATGGCCGAGCCGCGGATCTCCTGGCTGACCGGGGGGAGCGGCCCGTTCACCAGGTTGAGCGCGATGAACCATGTGACGAGCAGCACTGCGAGCACGGATACGGCCGAGCCTCCGGCCGCGTCGGCGGTGCTGAACACCCGGACACCCCGGGTCCGGGCCCGCACCGAGTGGCCGGCCACCCACCCAAGCGCGTTGCCGACGCCGGCCGCCCCCAACAGCATGGCCACCGCGATGCCGGCCTGGACCTCGTGGCTGTCGGCGAGCGAGGACACGGCCGGCCCCAGCAGCGCCCCGACCAGCACGCCGGCCAGGAGACCGCCGTAGGAGAGGAGCTGAAGGAGGGCCCCCCGGCGGAAGCCGGTCGCGGCGGCGAGGCCGATGAGCGCGACGAGCACGAGATCGAGGCCGTTCATGTTCGGGAGGTATGGTCCCACGCGCCGAGCGATTTCAAACGAGACTGAAACACGCGGCCGCGGCGGGCGGGCGGGGGAGACCGGCGTGCCCGGGGCCCGGCCCCGCTCCAGGACGTAGACTTGAGCCCGTGGTGACCATCGCCCACATCTCGGACCCGCACGTCGGGTCGCCGTACTTCGTCCCGAACCTGATGAACCGGGTCATCGTGGAGATCAACGAGCTCGCCCCCGACGTCGTGATCTGCAGCGGCGACCTCACGAACGAGGGGTACCGGCAGGAGTACAAGAACTGGGTGGCCTACGCCGAGCGCCTCAAGGCGCCGCTGTTGACGGTGCCGGGGAACCACGACGCCCGAAACGTCGGGTACCTCCACTTCGAGGAGCTGATCGGCCCTCGCCACTGGTCGATCGACGTCCGGGGCGTGCGGATCGTGGGGGCCGACTCCAGCGAGCCCGACCTGAACGAGGGGCAGATCGGGCGGGAACGCTACGAGTGGCTCCAGAAGGAGTTCGCCGAGCCCGCCGATCTCAAGGTCTTCGTCCTGCACCACCACCTGATCCCCGTCCCGGGGACCGGGCGGGAGCGAAGCACCGTGATGGACGCCGGCGACCTGCTCGAGGAGCTCATCACGGCGGGCGTGAACATCGTGCTCTCGGGCCACAAGCACGTGCCCTACGTGTGGCGCCTGGAGAACCTGTACATCGCCAACGCCGGCACGGTGGCCTCGCTCCGGCTGCGAGGCTACACGAAGCCTTGCTACAACGTCCTTGAGTTCGAAGGGGACGAGGTCAAGATCACCCGGCGGTTCCCGTTCGGCGGCGGGAGCATCATCGCGTACTTCTCGCTGTCGTCTGGGCAGCAGTACTACCGGGAGTTCGAGGCGCCCGTGCAGCAGGCCGCACAGCAGACCGCGGCCCACACGGAGTAGCGGGACCGACCCCGCCACAACCGCGCCACAACCGCCGGGAGGATCGTCGTGAGGGTGCTCGCTCTCGTGGACGGCGAACATTACCCCCCGGTTACCCGGTGGGGGCTCCAGGCCGCCCGAGCCATGGGCCACGACGTGATCGCGGCGCTGTTCCTGGGGGGCACCGAGAAGCTCTTCCCAGGCGCCCTCCCGGACCTCGGCGTGCCGACCATCCAGGCGGGGGCCGATCTCGCCGAAGCGCTGGCCGAGGCCCTCGACGCGGTCCGGCCCGAGGGCGTCCTGGACGTCTCGGACGAGCCGGTGCTCGGCTACCACGAGCGCATGGAGCTCGCCGCGGTTGCCCTGGCCCGGGGCGTTCCGTACTTCGGTCCGGACTTCCGGCTGGACCCCCCAATCTCCGGTCCACCCCTCCCCGTCCCCACGGTGGCCGTCATCGGGACCGGGAAGCGGACCGGCAAGACGGCGTTGGGCGGCGAGGTGGCCAGGGTGGCCGCCCGCAAGGGGCTGACTCCGATCGTCGTGGCCATGGGCCGGGGGGGACCGCCCGAACCCCAGGTGGCGATGGCCGGCACCGTGGACCTCCGACACCTGCTCGATCTGGTCCGTCGGGGCGAGCACGCAGCCACCGACTACCTGGAGGACGCCGTCACCTCGGGGGTCACGACCATCGGGGCCCGGCGGTTCGGAGGAGGCCTGGCCGGCGCGCCGCTCGTGACGAACGTCCGGGAGGCCGCGGAGCGAGCGGTCGAGCTGGGGGCGGACCTCGTCGTGCTGGAGGGAAGCGGCTCATCGGTCCCGCCCGTGCCGTGGGACGCGGGGATCCTGGTCGTGCCGGCCTCGGCGCCGCCCGAGTACTTGGGCGGCTACCTCGGTCCCTACCGGCTGTTGCTATCGGACCTGGTTGTCCTTACAATGGCTGGGAGCCCAACGACAGGGCCAGAGAACCTCCTCGCTCTCAGATCCCACGTCCAGCGATCCCGCGGCGATGCCCGGCTGATCGTGACGGACTTCGAACCGGTCCCGCTGGGCGACGTGCAGGGCAAGGAGGCGTTCTTCACCACCACGGCGCCGGGGGACGCCGCCGCGAGGCAGGTCGCTTCCCTGGAGGCAACCAACGGGTGCCGGGTGGTTGGGTGGAGCGCCCGCCTGGCCGACCGGGCCGGGCTGGCGGAAGACTTGGACAAGGCGGGGGGGTACGAGGTGCTCCTCACGGAAATCAAGGCCGCGGCCGTTGACGTCGCATCCGAGAAGGCACTGGCTCGAGGGGCGGAGGTCGTCTTCATCGACAACCGGGCCGTGGTGGTGGAGGGGGACGATGATCTCCCCACGGTGCTCGGGGAGATCATCGAGCTCGCGAGAGACCGCCGAGAGGCACGATGACGAAGGAACAGAAGAGACCACACATCCTCATCTCCGACCACGAGGCCGGCCTTCCCTACTCGAAGGGCCTGATGGCCTCCCAGGTCATGGTGACTGGCCTGTCGCCGTGGCGGGCGTACCAGGTCGCGGAGGCGGTCGAGGAACGCCTTCAGGACCTCGGCGCGCCTTCGGTGACCACCGACCAGCTGGACCGGGTGGCGGTCGGTGCCCTGGAGGAGCTGGCCGGCGAGCGGTACGCGAAGAACTTCCTCAGGTGGCGGGAGGTCGAGGCTCTGGACATCCCGCTGGTCGTGTTGATCGGCGGGGCCACCGGAGTGGGGAAGTCCACCATCGCCACGCAGCTCGCCACCCGCCTCGGCATCGTCCGGGTCGTGGCCACCGACGCCGTGCGAGAGGTCATGCGGGCGGTGTTCAGCCGCGAGCTGATGCCCACGTTGTACACGTCGTCGTTCGAGGCGGGGGACGTCCTCCGGGAGCCCCCTACTCGCGACGCGGTGGTGGTGGGGTTCCGCGAACAGGTCTCGGCGGTGGCGGTGGGCCTCGACGCGCTGTTGGAGCGGGCCGCCGTTGAGAGGATGAGCATGATCATCGAGGGGGCCCACGTGGTGCCGGGGTTCCTCCAGCTTGAGTCACGGGCCGACCGGATCCTGGCCGTGCCGGTGATCGTCACGGTGGAGGATGAAGCCGTGCACCGGAACCACTTCCTGGCGCGGTCCACCGACCACGCCGCCCGTCCGGCCACCCGGTACCTCATGGGATTCGACAACATCCGCCGCTGCCAGCGCTACATCAAGAGCCAGGCGTTGTCGCACGGCATCCCGGTCATCCCCAACTACAACTTCGACCAGTCGCTCGCCGCCGTCATCGACCTGGTGATGGAGCGGGCCACGGAGCGCATGGCCATGGTAGGCGCGGCCCAGGGGGCGCGCCTGCAGAAAGGAAGGAGCGCATGAGGCTGTTCCTGGACACGGCGAACATCGAGGAGATCCGCGAGATCAACCGGTGGGGCGTCCTCTCCGGGATCACGACCAACCCCTCTTTGGTGGGCAAGGAGGCGGAGGATCCCGAAGCCGTGTGGAAGGAGATCCTGGCGGAGGTGGATGGCGACGTGTCGCTCGAGACCACGGAGCCGGAGGCGGGCGCCATGTACGAAGAGGGCCTTGCCCTGGCCCAGATGGGCCCGAACGCCGTGGTGAAGGTCCCCATGACCCCCGATGGCCTGGAGGCGGGCAAACGACTTGTGAAGGAAGGGATCCGAGTCAACGTGACCTTAGTGTTCTCCCCGGCGCAGGCCATCCTGGCCGCGGAGATCGGGGCGTACATCGTCTCGCCGTTCCTGGGGCGGATCGACGACGTGGCCTCCGACGGCATGTTCGCTCTCCGGCAGATCTGCGAGATCTACGACGTCCAGGGCTACGAGACCGAGGTGCTGGCCGCCTCGCTCCGCCACCCCATGCACGTGGTGGAGGCGGCCCTGGCCGGCGCCAACATCGCCACGATGCCGTACGACGTGTTCGTGAAGTTGGTGAAGCATCCGCTGACCGATGCGGGCCTCCAGAAGTTCACCCAGGACTGGGAGGCCCTCCAGCGGGAACTGAAGGGAGGAGCCTAGTTGGCACCCGAGACAATGGACAAGAGCGTCCTCGAGGGCAAGGTCGCGTCCGAGCTGCACACGATCGCGGCCGGGCTCGGTATCGAGGGCCATCAACGACTGAAGAAGGCAGATCTGATCGACCGTATCCTCGCCGCGGGCACGGACGGGGACGGTGCCGGGACGACCGGCCCGTCCACCGCGGCGGGAACCGTCGAGTCCCCCGCGGAGCGGACCGAGGCCTCCGACAACGGGGAGGTCGCCACCGCGCCGCCACAGACCGAGCGCGAGGAGCGTGACGCGCGGGGGCCCGGAGAGCGCCCCGAGGGCAGGCCGCCCGAGGGCGCGCGCCGCCGGCTGTCCCGCGAGG
>JBOGVI010000120.1:0-3889 GCA_050692695.1 Actinomycetota bacterium | reverse complement strand
CCCGCACCGCGCCCTGGGTCTCGGTCACGGTCAGCACCACGGAGGCCGGCAACTCGACGGCGATGGGGGTCCCCTCGTGCATGGCGACCGAGGCCGTGCTTCCCTCGGCCAGGAAGCCCGCCATGGGTCCCACGACGTTCGAAGGCACTCCGCTCTGCTCGTACGTCTCCATGTCCATGAACACGAAGTCGTCGCCGTCGCGGTACAGATACTGCATGTCCTTGCGCACCACGATGGCCAGGCCGACCTTCACGCCGGCGTTGAAGGTCCGCTCCACCACGGCCCCGGTCTTCACGTTTCGGAGCTTGGTCCGAACGAACGCACCGCCCTTGCCCGGCTTCACGTGTTGGAACTCGACCACTTGGAACAGCGTTCCGTCCAGATCGAGCGTCATCCCGTTCTTCAGGTCGTTGGTGGAAACGCTCACCGGTGCTCCTTCGCCAGCGATCCGGGGCGACCAGTCTAGGGGCCGGCCGCGGCCGGCATCACACCACGATGAGCTCCCTGTCCGACCGGGGGAGGGCCCGGCCGCCACCCTCCGTCACCTCGACCATGTCCTCGATGCGCACGCCGCCCAGCCCCGGGATGTACACGCCCGGCTCCACGGTGACAACGGCCCCGGCAGGCACGACCTCCTCGGTCCCGCGGTGGAGGCGCGGCCCTTCGTGGATCTCGAGTCCCACGCCGTGTCCCAGCCCGTGGGGGAAGGCGCCCCCGTACCCCGCCTCCTCGATCACCTCGCGGGCTGCCCGGTCCACGTCCGCGGCCGCAGCACCGCCCCGCACGGCGTCGATCCCGGCCCGCTGAGCTCGAAGGACCAGGTCGTGGACCTCCCTCAGCACGGCCGGCGGCTCCCCGAACGCCACGGTCCGGGTCATGTCGGCGTGGTAGCCCTCCACCAAGGCCCCGAAGTCCATCTTCACCACGTCGCCGGGCCGAATCGGCCGGGCCACGGGCTCGTGATGAGGCTCCGCCGCGTTCTCGCCGAAGGCCACGATGGTCTCGAAGGCCGGACCGTCGGCCCCCAGGCGACGCATCTCGACGTCCAGCTCGAAGCCCAGCTCCCGCTCGGTCACGCCCTCGCGAAGCATGCCCAGGCCGGCCCGGAACGCCTCGTCGGTGACCTCCTGGGCCCGGTCCAGCAGCCGGAGCTCCTCGGGATCCTTCACCCACCGCATGCGCTCGACCTCCTCGCCCACCGGGATCAGCTCGACGCCGGCCAGCCGCTCCTTGAGCTCCTGGTGGAACCGGTAGGTGACGCCCCCGGCCTCGAACCCGAGCCGCGCCACACGCAGCCTCGTGCACGTTTCCGGAAGCACCTGGGGGAACCCGTCGAGGTAGGTCACGCGCTCCGCGTCGGGGATCTCGCGGCGAGCCTGCTCGGTGTACCGGCCATCGGTGAAGAACGCCGCGTCGTTCGCGGTCACCACGACCTGGCCGTTCGAGCCGGTGAACCCGGTGAGGTACCGGACGTTCGGCAACCGAGTGACGAGCAGCGCGTCGATCCCGAGCTCGGGCAATCGCGCGGCCAGCCGCTTCCGTCTCAGGCCGTGATCCACGCCAGGGCCTCCAGCGCCAAGTGGTAACCGCCGGCTCCCGCTCCGGCGATCGTGACCCGGCAGACCGGCGCGATCACGGAATGCCGCCGGAACTCCTCGCGCGCGTAGATGTTCGTCATGTGGACCTCGATGACCGGTGCGCCGCAAGCTTCCACGGCGTCTCGGAGCGCGTACGAGTAGTGGGAAAGGGCCCCGGGGTTGACCACGACTGCCTCGAATCCCTCCCCCGCCGCCGCGCCCATCCACCCCACCAGGTCGCCCGCGTGGTCGGACTGTCGCCACTCGACCTCGTAACCGAGGGCTCGGGAGCGGCCTTCGACCTCTTCCATGATCTGCTCGAGGGTCTGCGTCCCGTATAGGCCGGGGTCCCGCGTCCCGAGTGAGCCGAGGTTGGGGCCGAACAGGAACAGCACCTTCATGCGTTCGTCTCCCGCCCGCCCGCCGCTTCGCGCCTCACCCGATCGTCGCCCCCACCCTCATGGCGCTGCCATCTCCTTCAGCGTCGTCGCCACGACATGCTCCGAGATGCCTCCCACGACGGTTGGCCGTCCCACGTCTTCCAGGAGGACGAACCGAATCCCCCCCCGGTACTTCTTGTCCATCCGCATGGCCGAAAGGATCCGTTCGCTCTCCGGGAGGGCCCCGCCGGGCTCGAGCCCGAGGGAGCTCAGCAGCCGGACGTGTCGGGCGACCAGGCCGGCGGGAGCCACCTCCAGGGCCTCCGACAGGCGGGCCGCGAACACCATCCCCACCGCGATGGCCTCGCCGTGGGATCGCCCTTCGAACTCCTCGAGCCGTTCCAGGGCGTGGCCCAGTGTGTGGCCGTAGTTCAGCAACAGCCGCTCGCCTGCGTCTCGCTCGTCGGACGCCACCACCCTGGCCTTGGCCACCACGCACCGGGCCACCAGATCCTCCATGACGCCGGGGTCTCGAGCCAGCACGACGTCGAGCCGCCCCTCCAGCAGCTCCAGCATCGGAGGGTCCAGGGTGAGCGCGTACTTCGCCACCTCGGCCAGACCCGAGCGGAACTCCCGCTCTGCCAGCGTGGCGAGCGTGGCGACGTCGGCCAGCACAACAGCCGGCTGATGGAACGCGCCCACCAGGTTCTTCCCCTCCGGCAGGTTCACGGCGGTCTTCCCGCCGATAGCCGCATCGACCTGAGCGGTAAGGGTGGTGGGCACGGCCACGAACGGGACACCCCGCATGTACGTGGCGGCCACGAACCCCGCGAGGTCGCCCACGGCCCCGCCGCCCAGGCCCACCACCACGTCGTGGCGGTGGGCCTCCTGCATGGCCAGCTGGCGCTGGAGGGCGGTCAGCGTCTGGAGCGACTTGGCCTCCTCGCCCTCGGGGACACCGAGGTGGACGACCCCCAGCTCCCGAGGGGCGAGACCTCCGGCTAGGAGGTCCAGGTACAGGCCGGCCACCCGGTGGTCCGCCACCACGAAGGCTTTCTCCGCGCCGGGCAGCCCCGGAAGGTGCGTCCCAGCCTCCTCCAGCACACCCGAGCCGACGACCGCTTCGTACGGCCGGCCGGGAACGGCCACCGTCACCCGGACCACCGGGTGAGCTCCTTCTCGATGCCCTCGGCGACCTCCTGGGGGGGGCCGCTCGCGTCCACCACGTGAGCGGCGAACTCCCGGTAGAGCGGCTCCCGGTCCCGGAACAGCCGCTCCAGATCGGCCTCCTCGTGGATGAGGGGCCGGTCGGTCGCCGGCACCACCCGTCGCTTCAGCACGTCCAAGGAGACCGACAGGAAGACCACGTCGCCGGTAGCACGGAGCGTGACCCGGTTCGCGGGCTCCAGGACCACGCCGCCCCCGCACGACACGACCGACGGGTCGCGGCCCCCGACCACGGTGAGGGCCGAGGCTTCCAGCTCGCGGAACCGCGCCTCCCCGTCCTCGGCGAAGATCTCCGACACGGACTTCCCCGCGGCCCGTTCGATCTCCGAATCGAGCTCCACGAAGGACACGCCGAGCCGACGGGCGAGCTCCGGACCCACGGTCGACTTGCCCGAACCGGGCATACCCACGAGGTAAACGATCATGGCAGGGTCGCCAGGTAGCTCTGGACGTTTCGCGTGGTCTCGGGGAGCGAATCGCCTCCGAACTTCTCCAGGACCGCGTGAGCCAGGACGAAGGCCACGGCGGCCTCGCCCACCACGCCGCCGGCGGGGACCGAGCACACGTCGGTCCGCTGCTTGATGGCGACGTCGGGGGCACCCGTGGCCAGGTCGACCGTGGAGAGCGGCCTGGGGACCGTGGAGATGGGCTTCATGGCGGCCCGGACCCGGATGGGCTGCCCGGTGCTCATGCCCCCCTCGATCC
>JBOGVI010000119.1:0-1898 GCA_050692695.1 Actinomycetota bacterium | reverse complement strand
TGTACTCGGTTGGGTTCGTCGACCCCCACCTGTGGGCGGAAGGTCGCTTCCCCACACTGCCCGAGCTCTTCGCCGCGGATGCGAGGTCGGATGCTCTCCGGAGGGTGGGGGACCTCACCTTGGGTCGCGCCGCCCTGCACCTCGACGCGGTGCAACCGATGCGAGCTCGGCTCGACGTTCGCTTCCTGCTCGACCGGGCCGGACGACCGCTGGTTGCCCTCGCCGGCATGGAGTTCACCGGCGTCGGTCTCGCCGACGGCGCCGACGTCTCCGTCCGGCACGAGGGGGACTACGTCCTGCGCCGCTCCGAGGGGCGGTGGCGGATCGTCTCGTTCGACGTCCGGAGCCGTGTCCCCTCGCCGGCGCTGATCCATCGGAAGGTCCGGCAGGCCTCGTTCTCGCCCCGCCTCCCTTCGAGCGATCTCCTGTTCGTGCTGGTCATCGGGAGCGACGCCCGCCCCGGCCAGCAGATGACGGCGACGCGGGCGGACTCGATCCACATCATCGGGGTGAACCCGAGGAAGGGGGTCGCCTCGATCCTGGGGATCCCCCGGGACTCCTATGCGTACATGCCCGGGGTGGGGATGGGAAAGATCAACGGCGCCCTCGTGTACGGCGGTCCGGACCTCATGGTTCGAACCGTCGAGCGCCTCACCGGCATCCACATCGACGCGTACGCCCTGACCGGGTTCGAGGGCTTCGTGCGCATGATCGAGGCGATCGGGACAATCGGGATCGACATCCCGTACGCGATGAACGACCGTGGATATTCCGGCGCCCACTTCCGGGCCGGACCGACCAGGCTCTCCGGCCGCCAGGCGCTGGCCCTGGCCCGGAACCGCCACGACGCCCCGGGCGGCGACTTCGGCCGATCGATGAACCAGGGGCGGCTGATCATCGCGGCGCTGGAGGAGTTCCGCTCGGACCTCCAGAAGGACCCCCTCACGCTGCTTCGGTGGGCCGTGGCTGTCGCCCGGTACCTCCGCACCGACCTCAGCCTGTCCGAGATGGTGGAACTGTTTCTTGTGGTCCCGTCCTTCCGCCCCGGCCAGGTCCGGAACCAGGTGGTGTCGGGGAGCGGGGCGATGGTTGGAGGCCAGAGCGTCATCTATCTCGGCGCGAGCGCCCGCGCGAGGTTCCGCGACCTTGCGGCCGACGCCATGTTGGGGCGGTGACCGGGCCCGCTAGCCTTTCTCGATCATTTCCGCCCGGACGCCGAGGAGGCGTACCGGGCGGTCCAGCTCGAACTTCGCCAGCGCGGCGAGTGAACCCGCTTCGATCGCTTGGGGGTCCATGGTGGGCTCGGGGAGCGGCACGCCGTGGGTCGATGTGAAGAACGGCGCGAATCGGACCTTGACGACCACGCGCACCGCGGCCCGGCCCTCCTCCTTCAGGTCCTCGACCACAGCCCGGGCCAGCTTCGCCACCTCGCGGCGGACCTCGTCCGGATCGGTGATGTCCCGCTGGTACGTGCGCTCGCGTCCCCGGGCCTTCGGGACGTAAGGCTCGGACGTCACCGGCGTTGCGTCCTCGCCGGTGCCGAGCTGTCGTAGCCACGGCCCGGTCCTCGGCCCGAACGCGCGGGCCAATGCTTCATCGTCCGCCCCGGCCAGCTGGTCCACCGTCTGGATCCCGAGCGCGTCGAGCTTCGCCGCGGTCTTCTTCCCGATCCCCCAGAGCGCGTCGACGGTCCGCCTGCCCATGACCTCCGACCAGTTCTCGCGGGTCAGCCGGTACACGCCGGCAGGCTTGGCGAATCCCGACGCGATCTTGGCCCGGAGTTTGTTGTCGCCCACGCCGATCGAACACCACAGTTTCGTCTGGTGAAGCACCGCCCCCTGGATGTCGCGCGCGAGACGCTCCGGTTCGTCCGTCTCGACCTCCATGAAGGCCTCGTC
>JBOGVI010000118.1:0-1991 GCA_050692695.1 Actinomycetota bacterium | reverse complement strand
GAGAGGCACGCTCGCGCAGCGCTGGACCTTGCGGAGGCAGTGCGGGAACCACGGGTGCTGGCGGAAGCGTACCAAGCCTATCCCTTTGTCCACTTCCTCCTGGGACGGGGCCTCGACCTCGACATGTTGGACCGGGGGATCGCCCTGGAACGGTACATGGCGGAGGGGTTCCTCCCGCACGTCCGCCGTCCGACCTTCGTCCTCGCCCAGCTCCTCAAGTACTCCGACCGACTGGACGCGGCCCGCGAGACGTTCCACATGCTCCTTGCCGGCGCCGCCGAGCGAGGCGACGAGAGCCCCATCGCCGCCTTCCGCTACCACCTCGCCGAGCTGGTGTGCCGAGCGGGCAACTGGCAGGCGGCCCTCGAGCACGCCCGGGAGAGTATGGTGGCTGCCCAGCAGACGGCCATGGGCTTCTACCAGCCGATGGCCCTCTTCGCCCAGGGTCTCGTCGAAGCGCACCTTGGGCGGGTCGACGCGGCGGAGGTCGCCGCCCAGGAGGGCCTGCGGCTCACGGAGGCAGCGGGCGAAGTCCTCACCATGGTGTTGAACCTCTCGGTCCTGGGGTTCGTGGGACTCTCCCGGGGCAACCAAGCCGAGGCCCACCGGTATCTGGCCAGGGCCCTCGAGCTCAAGGAAGCCATGGGCGTCCGGGAGCCGGCGTACTTCCGCATCGTCCCGGACGACGTCGAGGCGCTCGTGGCCCTGGGACGGCTCGACGAGGCCGCTGCTCTCCTCGTGCCCTTCGAGGAGAAAGGCAGGCAGCTCGACCGGGCCTGGGCCCTGGCCACCGCGGCCAGGTGCCGGGCGCTCCTCTCCGCTGCCCGGGGTGATCTTTCTTTGGCACTGGCCGCCGTCGATGAAGCGCTCCGGGAGCACGACCGCCTGACTCTGCCCTTCGAACTGGGAAGGACCCTTCTGGTGAAGGGAGCGGTGGAGCGTCGAGCGAAGCAGAAGCGGGAGGCTCGGGACACCCTCACCCGCGCGCTACAGGTCTTCGACGGGCTCGGTGCTCCACTGTGGGCGGAGAAGGCACGTGCCGAGCTGGCGCGGATCGGCGGGCGGGCCCCCGCTCCGCTGGCCCTGACCCCGACCGAGGGGAGGGTGGCGGAGCTGGTCGCTGCGGGCAGCACCAATCGGGAGGTGGCTGACACCTTGTTCCTGAGCGTTCACACCGTGGAAGCCAACCTCAAGCGGATCTACCGCAAGCTGGGCATCCGTTCCCGCACGGAACTGGCCTCAAGGTTCCCATCGCGCCGCACCGGGGCCTGAACCAAGACGTACCGGTCGCCACTTCGATCGATACGGATTTCGGGGATTGCTCGCGTGGTGGCTCCTCCTACCCTCGGGGTCAGGAATCGGCACCCATCCTGAAGGGAGGAGCCATGAGCACGAAGGCAGGAGCGATCGGTCTCTCCACCAGGCCGGCGTGGTTCCCACTCTGGACCGCGCTGGTCTCCGGGCTCGCCGTGGCCGCGTTGATCATGAGCGCCCTGGCGCTCAACCTGGCGGTTCGCGGCGACGAGCGAGCGGCCGTGCCGGCGCCGCGAAAGGCGATCACCTCCGGCTCCGCGATCACGGGGACAGGGCCGGGTCTGGTCCAGGTGGCCCAAGAGGCCGCGCGAGCGGCGACCCTCCCTCGGATCTACTCGGATTCGGCCATCACCGGGACAGGACCAGGCCTGACCGAGCTGGCCGAGGAGGCTTCGACTGCGACCCTGCTCCACATCTACTCGGGTTCGAGGGTCACCGGCACGGGCCCGGGCCTCGCGGTCGTCGCCCCCAATCACTCCCAGCCCCAAGTGACCGGAACCGGGCCGGGTCTGGTTCAGGTTGCCGAGTGGACCGGGGGAGAGTGATGACCCCGTGGGGTAAAGAAACTCGATCCCGGAGGACAAGCGGTGGGTTGGCTCGGATCTGCGGGACGCTCGTCTCCAGCGAGGACCGGATCTGCTCGTGGAGACCGTCCGGGCGGCACGATCGAACAGGGC
>JBOGVI010000117.1:0-15451 GCA_050692695.1 Actinomycetota bacterium | reverse complement strand
GGCTCGCTCCCAAGGGTTCCGGTGGTATCTGATGGACGACGTCTACGTCCGGGGGATCGACGAGGTGATCGACGACGTGCTCCGAGACGTGGAGGGCCTGCTCCACGTCTTCCTGTCGGTGGACATCGACGTGTGCGACCCGGCGTTCGCGCCCGGCACCGGGACCCCGGAGCCGGGAGGCCTCCAGGCACGCGAACTGCTCCGGGCGGTCCGGCGGATCGCGGCCGCCGTCCCCCTGGCCGGGATGGAGGTGGTGGAGGTCTCGCCGCCGTTCGACCAGGCCGAGATCACCGCGCTCCTGGCACACCGCGTCGTTCTCGAAGCCCTGTCCGGCATGGCGCTTCGCCGGCTGGGCCGGGGTCCGGAGCCGGAGCGGAGCCGGTAGTTTGGCTCGGCCCCAGGGGCAGGCCCTCCCGGGTTAGGGGATGGGGCATAATCAGGCCCCTGAATCCGTTCGATGAGGGGTGACGTGCCGGAAGTCGACGTTCGCCTGGACCGGGTGACCAAGGATTTCGGCGAGACGGTCGCCGTGGACGATCTATCGCTCGATATCACCGAGGGCGAGTTCTTCAGCATGCTCGGTCCGTCCGGGTGCGGGAAGACCACCACCCTTCGGATGATCGGGGGCTTCGAGGACCCCACCCGAGGGACCATCTACCTGGGTGGCCGCGACGTGACCGACCTGCCGCCCTACAGGCGCAACGTGAACACGGTGTTCCAGTCCTACGCGTTATTCCCGCACCTCAACGTGTTCGAGAACGTGGCGTTCGGCCTCCGGCGGAAGAGGGTCAATGGCTCGGAGATCGACCGCCGGGTCAAGGACTCCCTCCAGCTCGTCGACCTGGTCGGTTTCGAGAAGCGCAAGCCCGCGCAGATGTCCGGGGGCCAGCAGCAGCGCGTGGCCCTGGCCCGGGCGCTGGTCAACAGGCCCAAGGTGCTCCTCCTCGACGAGCCCCTGGGGGCCCTCGACCTCAAGCTCCGCAAGCAGATGCAGTTGGAGCTGAAGCGCATCCAGGAGGAGGTCGGGATCACCTTCATCTACGTGACCCACGACCAGGAAGAAGCCATGACGATGTCCAACCGCCTGGCCGTCATGCGCCATGGGAAGGCCGAGCAGATCGGCGCTCCCGAGGACGTGTACGAGAGCCCCGCCACCGAGTTCGTGGCGAACTTCCTCGGCGCGTCGAACCTCCTCGACGGTGAGGTCAAGGAGAAGCGGGACGGCGTGGCCACGGTCCTGCTCATGGGCGGCGCCACCGTTTGGGTGCCCGCGGACCAGGTCCCCCAGGAGGCGTGGCAGGTGGGGTCCCGGGTCAGGGTCGGCGTGCGGCCCGAGAAGATCAGGCTGGAGGTGGACCGGGGGGAGGCGCCGCCCGACCAGAACAGCGTGACCGGCCTCCTGCGGATGTCCACCTACATCGGTGTCAGTCACCAATACAAGATCGAGGGTCCCGGTGAGACCGAGCTGACCGTCTACGTCCAGAACCTCGGAGCGGGGCCGGTCCCGCAGCCGGGGGAGCGGGTGCGCCTGGTCTGGCAGCCGGACCACACGTTCGCGGTCACCCCGTCGACGTCCCTGGAGGAGGAGGAGGGCGAATGAGCGATCGGAGCAACGACATGGCGAGGATCGATCCCGCGTGGCTGCGTGGCCTGACACAGCCCAGATTGTCCCGGCGTCGCTTCCTCAGGTACGCAGGGGTTGGTGCGGGGGCGGTCGGCCTCTCCTCCATCCTCGCCGCCTGCGGCGTGGAGGAGGAGGCGGGTCCGAAGGGTCCGGCCGGGGAAGGCTCGCCGGAATGGTGGGCCGGGCTCAAGGAGCAGGGGCCGGCCGGCCAGGTGAACTTCACGAACTGGCCCGCCTACATCGACATCAAGACGGTGCAGGGTGAGCGCACCCGCCCTACGCTCGACCTGTTCAAGAAGGCCACCGGCATCGAGGTCACCTACCGGGCCGACATCAACGCGAACGAGGACTTCTACGCCGCGATCCGTCCCGCCCTGGAGGCCGGTCAGGACACGGGACACGACATCATCGTCATCACGAACGGCAAGACGCTCAGCGAGATCTTCCAGCTGGGCTACCTGATCGAGCTGGACCACTCGCTCCTGCCGACCTTCGACGCCAACGTGAGCGACGTCCACAGGGATCCCCCCTACGACCCGGGGAACAAGTACACGATCGCCTGGCAATCGGGGTTCAACGGCCTGGCTTGGAACACGAAGTACGTCGATGAGCCGGTCACCAGCTTCATGGACCTGTTCAACGAGAAGTACGCGGGCCACGTCGGCGCGTGGGGCCTCCCGGAGGACATCGCCGGCATGGCGATGCTGGCCCTGGGCATCGCGCCGGAGACCTCGACGCCCGACGACTGGCAGAAGGCGGCCGACCTCCTGATCCGGCTGGGGGACTCGGGCGTCCTTCGGAGATGGTACGACCAGGACTACCTCACGGCCATCGAGAACGAGGACTTGTGGATCACGACCGCCTGGTCCGGGGACATCCTCAACGACAAGCTCTACTTCCCGGAGTTCGCCACGTTCGAGTTCGTGGTCCCCGAGGAGGGCGCGATCATCTGGACGGACAACATGTGCATTCCGACCAACGCCGCCCACCCGCTCGACGCCATCATGCTGATGGATTGGTATTACAAGCCCGACATCGCCGCGCGCCTGACCGAGTGGAACGCGTACGTGAGCCCGGTGCCGGCGGGGGGGGAGATCGTTCAGGCGGACGCCGAGGCGGCCAGGGGCGCGAACGCGGAGGTGCTACAGACCATCGCCGACAGTCCGTACGTGTTCCCCACCCCCGAGATCCAACAGATATCCCACACCTACCGCGTGCTGGAGGGTGACGAGATCGAGCAGTGGGACGACCTGTTCCTCCCGATCTTCCTCGCTTGACGCTGAGGCGCCGGCGCCTGGGCAAGGCGGCGGTCCCCTACGCGCTGCTCGCCCCGGGGGGCCTGTGGCTCGTCGTCCTGTTCATTGTGCCGATGGTGGCCATGGGGAGCGTCGCTCTCCAGGAGGGAACCGCAATCGAGGGGTACCGCCTGACATGGCGGTTCGCCAACTTCGCCGACGTCCTCGCCGAGAACCAGGTGTTCTTCCTCCGTTCCCTCCGGAACGGGGCGATCGTAACGGTCGTCGCCCTCCTCATCGCCTATCCGATGGCGTATTGGATCGCCTTCCACGGGGGTCGGGCGAAGTCTGCGCTCCTCTTCCTGATCCTGCTGCCTTTCTTCGTCTCGTTCGTCATCCGGACCGTCTCGTGGAGCTTCATCCTCTCCGACGAAGGGATCGTGCTGGGCCCGCTCAAGAGCATCGGGCTCCTCCCCCAGGACTTCCGGGTGCTCGCGACGACGTTCTCGGTGCTCGCTGGCATCACGTACAACTTGCTGCCGTTCACGATCCTCCCGTTGTACGTATCGCTGGAGCGGATCGACAAGGCCCTGGTCGAGGCGGCCAAGGACCTGTACTCGAACAAGGTCCAGGCCTTCCTCAAGGTCGTGTTCCCGCTCTCGCTCCCCGGCGTATTCGCCGCTGTGCTCCTCACCTCCATTCCGGCCATGGGCGACTACATCAACGCCGAAGTCCTTGGCGGCCTGGGCACCTCGATGATCGGGAACGTGATCCAGAGCGAGTTCCTGATCGCCAGGGACTACCCGGAAGCCGCGGCCCTCGCGTTCATCCTGATGGCCGCCATGCTGATCGGCGCGATCGCCTACGCCCGGCTACTGGGGACCGAGGAGGTCACGACGTGAGCGTGACCGTCGCCGAGGAGCGAGTGGTTGTCGCGCCGGCGCCCGCGCGCCGACCCAGGAAGCGGCTCACCCGGTTCATCCTGCCTTCCTACACGTTCGCCGTGATCCTGTACCTGTCGTTCCCGATCTTCGTGATCATCCTGTTCAGCTTCAACCAAACCAGGACCGGCTTCGGGACGGCCCCGCGGGCCAAGACGGAGTGGATCGGGTTCACCCTTCAGTGGTACCAAAACGTCTTCGAGATACCCGACCTCACCACGGCGTTCCAGCACTCGCTCCTCATCGCGTTCGCCAGCTCTCTGGCAGCCGCGGCGCTGGGAACCTTCGTGGGCCTCGCCTTGGCCCGATACCGCTACCGGGGCAAGGGCGCCACGAACTTCGTCATCTTCCTCAACATCTCATCCCCCGAGGTCGTCCTCGGCGCGGCCCTCGCGTCGTTCTTCGTGTCCCTGGGCTTTGCCCGGGGCCTGGACACGCTGTTCCTGTCCCACAGCATGTTCAGCGTCCCCTTCGTCGCCGTCACGGTGCGGGCCAGGGTGCAGGGGCTCGACCGCTCCCTCGAGGACGCCGCCATGGACCTCGGCGCGACCCCCATCACAACGTTCATCAAGATCACGCTCCCGTTGATCTTCCCGGGGATCCTGGCGGGCTGGCTGCTTGCGTTCGCTTTGTCGATGGATGACTTCGTCATCACCCAGTTCGTGCAGGGGCCCGCCACGATGTTCCCTACCTGGGTGTTCGGGGCGACCAAGGTGGGTATCCCGCCTCACGTCTTCGTGATGGCCTCATTCATCTTCACCGGCGGCGTGCTGTTGGCCCTGGCGACCTTCGTCATGGGGTGGCAGCGAGGGAGAGCCTGACGAGCGGCCCGGGCTTGGACGTTCCAACCCGCGTACCTGGCGAGCGGCCCGCGTCGGACGTCCCACCCGGCGTCGACGACGATATCGTGCCCGGTGATGTTCCGAGCCTACGACCGGCCGAGGAGTTCCGGGAGGCCGGCGATCGAGCCGATCACGTGATCGGGGCTGCCGCGTTCTAGGTCCGCCGGCCGGAACTTCCCGGTTCTCACGAGGACGCCGGTCAGCCCCACATCCTGCGCGGCCAGTACGTCGGTCACCATGTCGTCCCCCACCATCGCCATCCGATCCGGGGGCAGCTCGAGGGCTTGGATCGCCTCCTCGAAGAAGGGCGCAGCGGGCTTGCCGCAGACGACGGCCTCGACCCCGGCTGCCTCCTCCAGGCCCCGGAGGAAGGCGCCACCGTCGAGATGGAGCCCGTCCGCCTTCTTCCAGTACCGGCTCCGGTGCATCCCGACCAGCGCGGCCCCATCCATCATCATCCGGAACGCCCGGTTCACGTTGCGATAACTGAACTTCTCGTTTGCCCCACCGATCACGACGACGTCGGCGTCGCGGTCCACGAGCAGGACATCGCCGAGGTCCTCCAACGACTCTTCGTCGGAGAGCACGAACGCGCCAGTCCCCGGATGGTGCGTCCGCAGGTATGAACCGGTCGCCACGACCGCCGTTATCACATCGGAGGGCTCGACCGGGATACCGGATTTGGTCAGCCGGGCGGCGATGCCTGCCCGGTTCTCGCTGCTCGTGTTCGTCACCAGACAGAAGGGGACGCCATGCTCGCGGAGCCAGGCGACGGTCTTCGAGGCGCCCGGGATCGGCTCCCAGGAGACGACGAGCACCCCGTCTATGTCGAGCAGCACGCCGTGAATCTCGCTCATGGTCGAGGGGCGACCGCGGCGCGGGGGAGGAGCAGCAGTTCGGCAGGGAGCATCTGCTCTTCGTGCGCGACGTCAGGCTCGGACGAGGGCCCGAAGCGAGTCCTCGGCGGCCTCGAGGATCCGATCGATCTCGCGCTCCGAATGAGCGGCCGACAGGAACCAGTGCTCGAAGTGGTCGGGGTGAACGAACACGCCCCGAGTCATCATTCCGTGCGCGAACATGGCGAAGCGGTCCTCGTCGGCCTGGAGCGCCTCCCGGTAGGTGCGGACCCGTGGCAGGTCGGTGAAATAGACCTGCATCATCGAGCCTCGCCCCTGGACCACCGCCGGGACGCCGGTACGGTCGATCACCTCCTGAAGGCCCGACCGGAGCTTCGAGCCAAGCGCGTCGAGATGCCGGTACACGGCCCCATCGTCCCGAAACAGCTCCTCCAGGGTCGCCTTCGCCGCGGCCAAGCACAAGGGGGAGGCGTTGTATGTTCCGGCGTGGCGGACCCGCCCCCCCTTCAGCACCGACATGATCTCCCGGCTCCCGGTGAAGGCTCCGATGGGCGCCCCGTTCGCCATGGCCTTGGCGAACGTGCTGAGGTCGGGCTGCAACCCGAAGGCCTCCTGGGCGCCGCCGGGCGCCAGCCGGAAGCCTGTGATCACCTCGTCCATGATGAAGAGGACGTCGTTGTCTCGGCAGACTTGCTGGAGCCCCACCAGGTAGCCCTCGTCGGGCGGGATGAAGCCCTTGTTCGCCATGATTGGCTCGGTGATGACCGCCGCGAGCTCGTGGCGATGGTTCCTGATGACCCGCTCGACCGCCTCGAGGTCGTTCCACACAGCGACGCGCGTGTGCGCGTAGTGCTCGCTGGGAATGCCGGAGCCAACCGGGACGCGTACTGGATCTGCCTCCGTGCCGACCACCTCGAGCGGAGGCGACACGCTGACCAGCACCTGGTCGTGGTTCCCGTGGTAGTGCCCCTCGAACTTGAGGATGCCAGGCTTGCCGGTGTAGCCCCGGGCCACGCGGATCGCGTGCATCGTCGCCTCCGTGCCCGAGGGGACGAAGCGCACTAGCTCGGCGGTGGGCACCATGCGCGTGATGAGCTCGGCGACCTCGACCTCGAGCGGCAGGCAGGTGCCGTAGATCATCCCGGTGGAGGCCTGCTCTTGGACTGCCCGCGTGATCTGGGGGTGGGCGTGGCCGAGGATCACCGGCCCGAAGGCCATGACGGTGTCGACGTATCTGTTGCCGTCGACATCCACCAGGTACGCGCCCTCTCCGCGCTCCACGTAGAAGGGGTAGGGTCGGAAGGTCCCGGCCCCCCGGACAGGCGAGGAGACCCCGTCGGGCAGGACGGCCGCCGCCCGTTCCGCCCACGAGGCCGAGGTGGGGATTTGCTTCTCCCGCTCCGCTGCCAGATCGTCGAGGTTCATGGCCCCTCCTCCCTCGGGATGCGGGGGCCCGCCCGCCCCCGGCCCTCTGTCACACGTCCCAGCCCGCGTCCACCACGATGTCGTGCCCGGTGATGTTCCTTGCCCCCTCGGAGACGAGGAAGCTCACGGCGGCGGCGACGTCGCTCTCCTCGATGAACCGCCCCAGGGCGGTCTGGCGGGTGAAGTCTTCGTAGACCTCCTCGGGGGTGATTCCCCTCACCCGGGCCTTCTCCTTCACGATGGTGTCCATGCGCTGGCCATGAGTGACGTTGGGGCACACGTCGTTCACGGTGATCCCGTGGGGACCCAGCTCCAGGGCGAGCGTCCGGGTCAGGCCCCGGACGGCCCACTTCGACGAGGAGTAGGCCACCCGGTTGCGGTAGCCCCGGAGCCCCGACGTGCCGGCGATGTTGACGATGCGGCCTCCACCCCGGGCGATGAGGTGGGGGATGGCGGCACGACATGGGAGGAAGGTGCCGACCAGATTGACCTGGAGCACCTCGAGGAACTGCGCCGGCGTCACGTCCTCGGCCGGGGTTTCGATGGGTCCGATGATGCCCGCAGCGTTCACCAGGATGTCGATCCCCCCGAAGCGTTCGACGGCCGCGGAGATCAGAAGGTTGACCTCCCTCTCGCTCGATACGTCGCACCGAATGGGGAGGCTCTCCCGGTAGGGGTATTTCTCGTCGAGCTCTCGTGCGCGGGCTTCGAGCTGCTCAGCATCCCGACCGGCCAGGACCAGATGGGCACCGTCGCGGGCCAGGGTGTCGGCGATGGCCCCGCCCAGGCCTTTCGCCCCCCCGGTGACGACGGCCACCTGTCCTGTAAGCGGTGTCCCGTTCGGTGTCCCTCCTGTCTCCATGCTCACCCCTTGCTCGTCGGATCCTTCCGCTTCGTCTTGCTTCTCACAGGCGCCTGCAGTCCAAGAGCTTTGGCGATCTCCGTGGCCCCCGCGCGGAGGCGCGGCAGGTATTCTGCGACCCGTGCGCGTGGCAGACGCGCGCTCGGGCCGGCGAGGCCAACGCCCGCGATGACCCAGCCGTGCTTGTTGAGGATCGGCACGGCTAGCCCCCAGACGCCGAGGTTGGTCTCCTCGAATGAGCTCGCCCATCCCCGGCGGCGGATCTGCGCGAGCTCGGCCCGGAGCTCGTTCGGATCGGTGATGGTGGCACGGCACAGGCGCTCCAGGGGCCCGGACAGGAGTCGATTGATCTCCTCGGGCGGCAGGTAGGCGAGCAGCACCTTCTGGGATGCTCCGGCGTGCAGAGGTATCTGCCGCCCCGGCTCCACGGACAGGCGGAGGGGCTGAGAGCTCTCCACGCGCTCAAGGCAGACGCTGCGGTCGTTCCCGTCAGAGAGAACCGTGAGGAGTGCGGTCTCTCCTGTCTCGTGGCACAGGCGGCGCAGGACCGGCAGGGCCGGCAACCGCACGTCCACGATGGCCCGGGCCCGCTCGCCCAGGTCGAGCGCGGCGATACCTAGGCGGAAGCGCTTGCTGCCCGCGTCCTGCGTCACGAACCCGTGCCTTCGGAGCGCCGTCAGGATGCGGTAGGCGGTGGGTGTAGGGAGGTGGCAGATGCGGGCGATCTCCGTGGTGGACCAATCGGGGTGCACCCGGGAGAACAAATCGAGGATGGAGAAGGTGCGGTCCAGCACCTGGAGCGCCGGCCGGCCGTCGCCATGATCGGTCCCACTCGGGGGGGCCACGAGTCGCTTGCTTCTTGAGATCGCGGCCTGGGCCATGATCACACCCGGAGCACGACGGTTCGCTCCTCGGTCATCTCCCTGACCGTGAAGTGGGGCCCCTCGCGGGTGTTCCCGGAGCCCTTCGTTCCCCCGTAGGGCATCTGGTCCACCCGGAACGTAGGCGCCTCGTTGATGGTCACGCCGCCGAACTCCAGTCTCTCCATAGCGGTGAAGGCGGTGTCGAGGTCGCGGGTGAAGATACCGGCCTGCAGGCCGTAATCGGTCGAATTGGCGAGGTCGATGGCCTCGTCGAGGCCGTCGAAGGCCCGGACCGCGATGACCGGCCCGAACACCTCGCGCTGCCAGATCCGGAGTTCGGGCTCGACGAGGTCCAGGACGACCGGCCGGAGGTGGCCCCCGTCGATGGTTCCGCCCGCCAACCGGCGGGCGCCGGCGTCGACCGCCTCGTCGATCCACTCGGAGATACGGTCGCGGTCCTCGCCGGTGATGACCGGCCCGACGTCGGTCTCGGGGGCCAAGGGGTCGCCGACCCGCTGGTTCGCCGCGGCCTGGACCAGCCCCTCCACGAACCGGTTGTGGACCGTGCGGTCCACGATGACCCGCTGGACCGAGATGCAGGACTGGCCGGCGAAGGCGTAGCCGCTGGTGGCCGCCGATGTCGCCGCGGCCTCGAGGTCGGCGTCCGCGCAGACGATGAGCGGGGTGGAGTTGCCGAGCTCCAGGGCGACGCGCTTCCTGGGGGCGCGCGCGACCAGGCTCCAGCCGACCTCACTCGAGCCCGTGAACGTGATCATCCCGACCCGCGGGTCGTCCACGAAGACGTCGGCGATCTCGTTCGACGGGCCCACGATCACCGAGAGCAGGGCCGCTGGAAGGCCCGAGCGGTGCAGGGTTCGGACCAGCTCGATCGCCGTGAGCGGCGCCCGGGTGGCCGGCTTCAGGACCACGCCGCACCCGGCGGCGATGGCCGGTCCGACCTTGTGCGCCGCGAGGTTCAAGGGGAAGTTGAAGGGCGTGATGGCGGCCACGACGCCCACCGGCATCCGGATCGTGAAACCCCGATGTCCGGTCCCCGAGGGGTGGGCGTCCATGGCGATGCCTCGGCCGGCCAGGGTTCGAGCCTCGGCCGCGGAGAACGTCAGGGTCTGGACGCACCGGTCCACCTCGACCAGGGCCTGTTTGACGGGCTTGCCCGCCTCCAGAGCCAGCAGGCGGGCGAACTCCTCACGCCGCTCCCGGATGTCGGCTGCCGCGCGGTCCAACACGAGCGCCCGTTCGAAGGTCGGGATCGGGGGGCGCATCGCTTCAGCCGCGGCGCCGATGGCCGTCCGGGCCTCCTCCGGCCCGACGGTCGGCACTCCCCCGACCGTCCGCCCGTCCCACGGGGAACGGACGACGTCCAGCTCGCCCTCGGTCACCTCCGCGCCGCCGACGGAAAGGGGGGAAATGCGAAGCGTCTCCTGGGCCATGGGTGCCCCCTCCTCGGATTGTGCTGTCGAGCCCGGTCATGCTAGCATGCGGGACCTCAGAATGCGAAAGCACTTCTCGTGATGTGAAATACATGTGAAATACACCGGGGACGGGTGACGGAAGGGGGCCGGGTGGACCGACCTGACCTCGAACTTCTCCGAGGGGCCATCGACATGCACGCGCACACCGCACCGGCGCTGTTCCGGCGACCGCTCGACGATGCCGACCTGGCGAAGAGGGCCCTGGAGTACGGGATGCGCGGCTTCGTCCTGAAAGATCACGACGCCGACACGAGCGGGCGGGCGTACTACGTCGCCAAGATGTACCCCGAGATCCAGCCATTCGGGGCGATCGTCCTGAACCGTTCGGTCGGCGGGCTCAACCCGTACGTGGCCCAGGCAGCAATCCACTACGGGGCAAAGATCGTCTGGATGCCGAGCAACCACTCGAAGTGGCACGCCGACTACTTCAACATGCCCGACTACCCGCAGCTCGGGCGGCCCAAAAAGCAGCTCCCTGGCCTCGGAGTCACCGTGTTCGACGGGGACGGCAAGCTGGTGCCAGAGGCCATCACGATCCTCGAGCTGATCGCCGAGGCCGATGTGTGCCTGGCGACGGGGCACCTCAGCCTGGCCGAGATCCGGGCGCTCCTCGATGACTCGGTGAGGATCGGGGTCAGGCGGTTCATCGTGACCCACGCGAACTGGGCTCTGTGCCGGCTCGATATGGACGTCCAGAAGGAACTGGTTTCGAAGGGGGCCGTCCTCGAGTACGTGGCGTGCTCCTGCGTGTCGCCCATCTTCCACGAACAGGAGCCGAAGGAGCTGGCGACCTGGATCAACGAGTTCGAGGGGGAGAACCTGGTGCTCGGCTCCGACCTGGGGCAGATGTCCGGGCCGCCCCACCCGGAGGGCCTTCGGATGCTGCTCGCCTCGTTGTTGGACGAGGGGGTGCCCTACGAGTACCTGGAGAAGATGGCCACGGTGAACCCCGTGAAGGTGCTTGGCGTCGAGGAGGAGTGGCGGCCGGCGTGAACGGCGGCTTCACACGGCGAGGTCCCTTGAGCGACGGGAGGACCCGTCCCTGTACGTCGGCCCGCTGGGGGGAGAGCCGGCCTCCTTGTTCATGAAGCCCTTCCGGTACGTCGCGGCCCGGAGCGTCGAGGAGGCCTGCGTCGTGCTCGAGGAGAACGGGCCGGACGCGAAGGTCCTGGCCGGCGGCCAGAGCCTCATCCCGATGCTGAACCTCGGGCTGGTGGAGCCTGGGATCGTTGTCGACATCGGGCGGGTCGCCGGCCTGGACGGGCTCGACGAGCGGAACGGGTCCCTCCGGATCGGCGCACTGACCCGGCATCGCGACGTGGAGCGGTCCAAGACGGTACGGGCGAGCCAGCCCCTTCTCGCAGAGGCCGTGCGGCACGTCGGGAACCCGCGGGTTCGCAACCGGGGGACCCTCGGCGGGTCGCTCGCCCACAACGACCCCGCTGCGGAGCTTCCGCTTGCGATGGCGGTGCTCGGCGCGGAGTACGAAGTCTCCGACGGCCGGAGGACCCGGACCCTCTCGGCCGCCGACTTCGCCGTCACGTTCTTCACGACCCGGCTCGCCCAGAACGAGCTCCTTACATCGGTCGCGGTGCCCGAGCTCGGGCTCGGCTGGGGGTGGGGGTTCCACGAGTTCTGCCGGCGGACGGGCGATTTCGCCGTGGTGGCGGCCGCGGCGGTGGCTCGGTGCGAGGCCGACGTGATCCGGGAGGTCCAGGTGGGGCTGTGTGGGGTCGCGGACCGGGCCATCCGGTGTCGGGCCTTCGAGGGCGCCGTGGTCGGGGCCCGCGTGAGAGACGCCGCGGGTCTGGCCGATGCCGTGGACGGCGAGATCGAGCCCGTGAGCGACACCAGCGCGAGCGCCGGATACCGTCGGCACCTGGCGAGGGTCCTCACGGCCCGGGCCGTGGCCGACGCCTGCCGGCGGTCGCGGGGGGAGGTCGCTGCGTGAGCCAAGAGCCCGCCACCCCGCCGATCACGGTCACAATCACGCTGAACGGACGCGAGATCACGCGGACCGCCCCCGCCCACTTCACGCTCCTCCGTTGGCTCCGCGACGTCGCTGGTGTGTACGACGCCAAGTACGGGTGTGGCGAGGGCGTCTGCGGGGCGTGCACGGTGCTCGTCGACGGCGAGGCGGTCAGCAGCTGCTCGGTGCTGGTCGCCCAGGTGGACGGGAGCGAGGTCCGTACGGTGTCGGGCTTGCTCGGGGAGGACGGCTCGCTGAACGACCTCCAGCGCGCGTTCCTCGAGCGGGGGGCCGCGCAATGCGGATTCTGCACGCCCGGGATGCTGCTCGCGTCGACCGAGCTGCTCGCTGAGGGTGAGCCGCTCGACCGTGAGCGGATCCGCCACGCCTTGCACGGCAACCTCTGCAGGTGCACGGGCTACGAGGCCATCGTCTCGGCCATCGACTCGGTCGCCCGCGGGGTCGGGAAGGCTCGATGAGCTCAGACGAGGTCCGCACCTCAAAGGCCGACGAGCTCCGGGTGGTGAACCGCCCAATCGCGCGGCACGACGCGGCCGAGAAGATCGCCGGCTCGACCCGCTACGCGGCAGACTTCGAAGTGGACGGGATGCTTCACGCCCGGCTGGTGCGATCGCAGGTGCCCTCGGCACGGATCGTGAAGCGAGACGTGTCGGAGGCCCTGAAGATGCCCGGCGTCGTCGCAGTATTCCTGGGCGAGGACGTGTCGTACAACGAGGTGTGGGTCGACGTGCCCGGACAAACAACCGAGGTGGTCGCGCTGAAGGCCAGCATGCAAGTGCTGGCCACCGAGCGGGTCCGGTTTCATGGGGAGCCCGTCGCGCTGGTCGTCACGGAGAACGAGGACGTGCTCGCCACGGCGGTCGAGGCGGTACAGGTTGAATACGACCCCCTGCCCGGCGTGTTCGACTCCGACCGGGCCCTGGAGGTGGGGGCGCCGCCAGTCCACGACTCCGGCAATCTGCTCGCCGTCTGGAACATCAACAAGGGCGACGTGGACGCCGCCATTGCCGGGGCCGACGTCGTCGTCGAGGGCGAGTACCTTACGCAGTTCGTCGATCACGCCTACCTGGAGCCGGAGGCCGGCCTGGCGTGGCTGGATGACAACGGGGTCGTCAACATCCGGGTCTCCACGCAGGTGATCGAGCACTACCGGGACGTCGCCCGCATCCTCGGCCTCCCCGAATCGAAGGTCAGGGTCATCAGCCCCTACGTCGGCGGCGGCTTCGGCGGCAAGGAGGACATGACCGTCGAGCCGTACCTGGCCCTGGCGGCCGCGCGGACGCGCCGGCCGGTCCGCATGGTGTGGACAAGGCAAGAGTCGCTTCTGGCCCGGGCCAAGCGACACCGCATGCGGATGCGCTACCGGACGGCGGCCCGGCGAGATGGGACGATCCTCGCCCACGATGTCGACATCACGACCGACGCCGGCGCGTACGCGTACCTGTCGGCTCTGGTCCTCCTCTACGCCGCCGTGCATGCCGGAGGCCCGTACCGCGTCCCCGCCATGCGCCTCCGCAGCCGGACCGTCTACACGAACAACCCGCCCACCTCGGCGATGCGGGGGTTCGGCGGCATGCAAGTGGTGTTCGGCTACGAGTCGCAGATGGACCGCCTCGCCCGCGAGCTCGGACTCGATCCCGGGGAGGTTCGCAAGCGCAACGCCCTCGCCAAGGGCGACGAGCTCCCGGTGGGCCAGCGCATCGAGACCGAGGTGCTCCTGACGGAGACCGTCGACGCCGTGACGGAGAGGGCGGGTCCGAAGCCGGTGCCGTCCGGCCCGCGGACGGCGACGGGCCGCGGCCTCGCCTCCAACCTCCAGTCCTACGGGCGGCTGGTGTGGCTGAACGACTCCGCGGCGGCGTGGGTCGGGTTCCAGCAGGACGGCAGCCTGACCGTGCGGTGCGGCGTGCCGGACATCGGCGGCGGGCAGGCTTCGTCCCTCGCGCAGATCGCCTCGGAGATCCTCGGGCCCGACCTGGACGACATCTCGGTGCACTTCGGGGATTCCGCCCTCACGCCCCTCGCCGGGACCACCACGGCGACCCGCCAGCTGTACATGTCCGGGAACGCCGTGTACGAGGCGGCCAGAGAGCTCCGGGACCGGATCGTTGCGGTAGTGGCCGAGGAGACCGGCCAGCCGCCTGATTCCCTTCGGATGGCCCCCGGCGGCGTTGCGGGCCTCGACCGGACCGTGCGGATACGGGAAGCCCTCTCCATGTGCCGACGGCGGAGCGTGCCGATCGAAGCGCTGGGGACGTTTTATGGGCCGAAGGGGGTCGAGGTGGGTCGGGACCTGCGCAGCGGCCGGATCTTCCCCGACTTCACGTTCGGCACGCACCTTGTCGACGTGGAGGTGGACCTGGACACGGGCGGGGTGCGGATCCTCCGTTACGTGGCCTCGCACGACGTCGGCCGGGCCATCAACCCTGCCAGCGTGGAGGGGCAGATCTGTGGTGGGGTGGCCATGGGGGTTGGGTCCGCGCTGATGGAGGAGGTGGTCCTAGAGGAGGGCGTGAACCTGACCGGCGGCCTCTTCCAGTACCTGATTCCGACGTCGGCCGACCTGCCGGACATCGAGTGCGCAGTGCTGGAGTCGGGCGAAGGGCTTGGGCCGTTCGGTGCACGGGGAATCGGGGAGCCACCGATCGGGCCGTGCGCGGCAGCGATCGCGAGCGCGATCGAGGACGCCGTGGGGGCCAGGCCGATGACGCTGCCGATCACCCCGGAGCGAGTTCTCGCTTGCGCGGGCGAGGCCGCTGGAGTCCGAGAGGAGAGAGGGGGATGAGCAAGCTGGCGGGCAAGACCGCATGATCGAGCATCAAGGCGGGTCAGCGCTCTCTGTCCGCTTCGACGTCATTCGAAACGATGAAGTGGCCGCCGCGGTGGGGGCCCACGAGCAATGAGAGAAGGGACGTCATGGCATACGGCGTCGACGAGTACACGCGACGGACCCCGACGTCCGCAGCCGAGTACGAGCGGGCGAGGAAACTCATCCCCGGAGGTGTGGGCAGCGCCATCCAGTACCGGGCCCCCTACCCGCTCTACCTAGCTGACAGCAAGGGGTCGCGGGTGTGGGATCTCGACGGCAACGAGTACATCGACCACTCGCTCTGCTACGCGGCGATGGTCGCGGGCCACGCGAACCCCATCATCGCGGAGGCCATCACGGAGCAGACGAAGAAGGGGACCCTCTACGGCATGCCCACCATCCTGGCGGCGGACCTGGCCGAGGAGATCCACCGCCGTTATGCGGTCATCGAGATGATCCGGTTCACCCAGTCCGGGGTGGAGGCCACCCAGACGGCGATCCGGCTTGCGC
>JBOGVI010000116.1:0-5773 GCA_050692695.1 Actinomycetota bacterium | reverse complement strand
GGCGAGGAGCGACCGCCGGAAGAACTCCCGACGGGTCACCGGCTTCGGCGCCTTGGGCGGGGCTTCGCCCCGGACGGCGGGCGCGCCGGGGGCCGCCACCTCGGCCCGTGCCGCCCGGCGGGCTCGCACGAACGACAGGCCGAAGACCAGAGCGAACAGGTCAATCACCACGATGACCACGAGGGCGGCGACGGTCCCGGTCGACAGGGCCAGGGGCGTCATAGCTCGAAGAACACCCCCTGGGCCCACGGCCACACCCAGTTGTAGCCGGTGCCCCGGAAGAACGACCCGATGATCGTGAGGGTCGCGCCGAACATGAAGAGCATCGTGAACATGGTGATCGCGAGCTTCCGGTCCCCCGGCTTCGTGCTCGGGTTCCGATCGATGAAGGGCGCCGCGGCCAGGCCGGCCAGGATGATGACGAACGGGATGGTCACCCCGGCCACGAGCGGGTGGAAGTAGCGCAGGAGCTCCTGGAGGCCGAGGAAGTACCACGGCGCCTTCGAGGGGTTCGGCGTGAGGTTCGGGTTGGCCAGCTCCCGGAGGGGGGCGTTCACGAACGTCGAGAAGATGATCATCCCCGCCGACATCAAGAGGAGCGCGATGAACTCCTCGATCAGCAGGTGGGGCCACACGTTGATGCGGTCGCCCTGCTCCCGCTCGACCCGCTGGATGCCCTCCGGCGGGACCAGCGCAAGCAGGCGGTGCTTCTCCGGCGCCCCCTTCTTCGGCTCGGGCACGTTGCCGGTGGGGAGCGGCGCCTCGCGGACCGGAGACGGCACCACGGCAGCGGCGACGGCGGGGGCGGCGACCGAGGGGGCGCCGGATGGTGCGGCCTTGCCCTGTGCCCCCGTTGTAGTGGGCGTTTCAGCCTGAGCTGCTTGGGTCCGAGTGGCCGCTTCCGGCGGTCCCGAGGGAGCGGCCTCGCCGTGCGCGGCACGATACGCCTTGACCGCGGCGGAGCGAGCCCGTCCCTCGGCCACCCGCCGGTCTATGCCCTTGGCCAGCTGCTCGGCCAGCACCCTGTCGAGGGTCTCCTGGTCGAGCGGCGTGTCCTCTCGCGCCAATCCTTTCTCCTTCTCGTTACAGCGGTCCGGAGATGCCGCCATCCTTGCGGATCCGCCAGAAGTGCACGGACAGGAACAGCACCATCACGAACGGCAGGGCCAGGACGTGCAGCGTGTACCATCGGAGCAAGGTCTGGGGGCCGACCACCACGCCGCCGAGCAAGATGAAGTTGGCCTGCTTGGCGACGAACGGCGAGTAACCGGCCAGGCTGGTGCCGACGGTCACGGCCCAGATGGCGAGCTGGTCCCACGGCAACAGGTAGCCGGTGAACGAGAGGCCGAGCGTGAGGAACAACAGGATCACGCCGACCACCCAGTTGAACTCGCGGGGCGGCTTGTACGCGCCGGTGTAGAAGACCCTGGCCATGTGGAGCGTCACGGTGAGCACCATGAGGTGGGCTCCCCATCGGTGCAGGTTCCGGACCAGGTCACCGAAGAACACCGAGGTCCGGATGCTCTGCATGTCGCCGTATGCGGCTGCCCCGCCCACATCGGCCATCGGCCGGTAGAAGAACATGAGGAAGATGCCGGTGACGGTGAGCACGATGAACAGGAAGAACGAAAGGCCGCCCAGGCAGAACGTGTAGGTCAGCTTCAGCCCGTGGCGTTTCATCTTCACCGGGTGGAGGTGGTACAGGACGTTGTTCATGGTGGCCAGGGCTCGGTCCCGCGACGTGTCCTTGTAGCCCTTCCGGAAGATGGACCCCGGCCGGAACATGGACTTCCAAACCTCGGTCTCCCGGACCCGGTCCAGGACTTCGGTGGGAGACGGCGGCTTGAGCTTCACCCAGCCCTTCCCCTTTCCTTCATCCGGGCTACTCTTCCTCCGCCTTCTGGGACATGGGCACAGTGGCCATGGTTCGCCTGCCCCCCGAGTACTCGGGGAGCCGCGCGTAGTACAGCACGTCCGTGGGGCACCGTTCCACACACACCGAGCACCGGGTACACGCGTTGTCGTCGACCACGAAGATGGCGTTCGCCCCCACCACCTCGGCCTCCACGGCGTCTTCGGCGGTGTCCTCCACGATCCCCGGCGACAGCATGAAGATGCAGTTCCAAGGGCAAACGTCCTCGCAGGCCCGGCACAGGATGCAGTTGTCCGGGTCCAGCATCAGGTGCTTGGGGGACCTCACTCCCTGAGCGAGCCACGCGGCGTCGACAGCCTCGAGTAGGTAATCGGTGTGGATGTCGACCTCGGTCTTCTGGAACGGCATCTTGGTCGCGGGCCTCCTTCGGTCTCCCTGTCAGCGGTACCCGCCGGTCGGTCGCTCGGCGGTTGCCCCGCGGAGCCTGCGGCGCCAGTTCTGCATGATCACGGCCGCCACGATGATCGTGAGCAGCGGCCCGGTCGTGAGCGCGAGGGCGACGGCATCCCGCACCGTCAGCCACGGGTCGCCGGTGCCCGAGGGGCCGCCCCATCCCAGCTTCTGCTCGGCGAAGTACATCCAGAAGGAGGGGACCACCACGGCGGTGATGAGGATGAAGGCCCACAGGCCGAGACAGAACACGAGCGCCGTCGTCCAGGTCCACTCGAAGTTCTTGACGACGGGCTCGGCCTGCCCCTTCAGCTCGACGAGCTTGCTCGGAACCCTCATCCGGAACCCATCCTAGCCTGCGGCCGGCTGATCATCGTCGGGGCCCTGGGGCCCCCCTTTTGTGCCTGCTCCATGGTACCCGGCCTTGTGAATCACTTCACAAACCGGAGACACTATGGCGCGGATGGGGGCGGGGCCGCAACCCGGCCCCGCCTACACTCCCGACCGGAGGTTCGGCCAGACGGACGGCGACTTCTTCGTGATCGCAGACTTCGTCCAGCGTGGGCTGGCGTCGTGGTGGGCGCCCGGGCTGGCCTTCGCCGCCGGGGTCGTCTCCTTCGCCTCACCCTGCGTGTTCCCGTTGGTCCCGGGGTACGTTTCGTTCATCTCGGGCGGCCAGCCGAGGAACGAGCGGCCGGTCATCCCCATCCTGCTGTTCATCGCGGGCTTCGCCGCGGTGTTCACGGCCCTCGGGGCCTTCGCCGGCGGCACCCTTCCGCGACTGCTGAAGTCCGAGCTCGGGACGCGGATCGCGGGGGCGGTCATCATCGGGTTCGGACTGCTCATGATCTTGTACGCGTTCCGCACCGGGTGGCCGGGCCTGTTCGCGGAGCGCCGCCCGCTCCTTTCGCGGGTGAAGCCGGGGCCGGCGTGGGCCTTCCCCCTGGGGGTGGCCTTCGGCACCGGATGGACCCCGTGCATCGGGCCGGTGCTCGCGGGCATCTTCGCGATCGCGGCCGTCCAGGGCGGCTCGGCCCGGGGGGCGTTCCTGCTGTTCGTGTACTCCCTGGGGTTGGGGCTGCCGTTCCTGCTCGTCGGGGTGGGGATCCGCCGGCTCATGGGGGCCCTGGAATTCGTGAAGCGCAACTACCACTGGTTCACCGGGACCTCGGGCGCCGTGATGATCGCGATCGGAGTGCTGATCGTCACCAACCTGTGGACCCGGCTGCTGGCGCCCGTGTTCGACCTCATCGGGCGGTTCACGCCCGCCATCTGACCGGCATGCTCCGAGAGGGCTTCGCCTAGAATCGAGGCGCCGGGATGTCGTCCACTGCCGCGGGTGCCCCTCGGATGTCCCTCCGCCAGTCGGTAGCGCTGGTCTGGCGGACCCTCCGGTCCATGCGCACGGCCCTCGTGCTGCTCCTGCTGCTGGCCCTGGCCGCGGTGGCCGGCTCACTCGTGCCGCAGGCTGGGACGGCGGACGCCCGGATCGCCGCGACGTTCCGGGACCACCCGCTCCGAGCAAGGATCTTCAACCAGCTCGGCCTGTTCGACGTCTACGGGTCGTGGTGGTTCACGTTGATCTACACGCTGCTGCTCATCTCGCTCGCCGCCTGCCTCTTCCCTCGGACCCGGGCCTTGGTCCGAAACGCCCGGGCCAGGCCCCAGCCGGCTCGGGAGCTCGACGCCATGCGGCACTACGCCGAGCGGGCCGTGCCGGTCCACCCCGACCGGGCCATCTCGGGCGCGCGGCGCGTGCTTCGACGGCGGATGTTCCGGGTGTCCCAGGGCAACGGAGCCGGACCGCTCTCCCTGGCCGCCGACAAGGGGCTGGCCCGGGAGGCCGGCAGCCTCCTGTTCCACTGGTCGTTCCTCCTGATCCTGGTGGGCATCGTGTGGGGCAAGGGGACGGGCTTCTCCGGGCGGGTCGCGATCGTCGAGGGCGAGACGTGGACCGAGGCCCATGCGAACTACGACGGCCAGATCCGGGAGGGGCGGTTGTTCAACGAGGACCACTCGGGGATCCGGATCCGCGTCGACGAATTCACCGCCACGTACCGCATCCCGTCGGGGCAGCCGGAGGACTTCGTGACCCGCGCGGAGCTGTACGGACCGAACGGCGACATCGTGCGGAGTGTGGACATCCGGGTGAACCACCCGGCCGGGGTGGGCGGCGTGAAGTTCTACCAGTTCGGGTATGGATGGGCTCCCGTGATCGAGGTCGAGAAGGACGGCGAGCCGCTGGCGTCCGCGCCGGTCGTGTGCACGCAGGGCCGTCCGCCCGAAGGGGTGAGGCCACTCCAGCTCCCGTGGAACTGCGTGGTGAAGCTCCCCTCGCTCTCGCCCCAGGTGGGCATCCGGTTCCAGCTGTACCCGGACAGCCGTGCGCTGTACGCGCTGCTCGAGACGGGCCAGGCCATGCCAATGCTCACCGAGTTCGCTCCGGTCATGACGTACACGGCGTACCGCGGCGACCTGCGCGCGGACCGTGTGCAGAACGCGACCGTGCTCGACACCACCGCTATGCGGGCATGGAAGGATGGTGTGTTGGGCGCCGGCCGGACCGAGCGACTCGGCGAAGGCGTGTCCATTTCGTTCCCCGATCTCCGCCAGTACACGGTGCTCGAGGTGAAGCGGGACCGGGGCCTGTGGATCATGCTCTTGGCGGCTATCCTGCTGCTGGTGGGGTTGCTGCCCGCGCTGTACACCTCCCGCCGGAAGGTGTGGGTCACGGCCGAGCCGAACGGGTCGGGAAGTGTGCTAAAGGTCGGCGGCTTCGCCCTCCAGCGCAGGAGCCAGTTCGAGGAGGAGTTCGCCCGGCTCGTCGAAGAGCTTGCGAAGGCCTCGGGAGAGAAGGTGGGCACGTCGTGAGCACCGAGCAGTGGACCCGGCTCTCCACCGACGCCTTCAACGTCGCATTGTTCGCCTACGTCGCCGGGATGCTCGGCTACTTCCACTACCTGGCGTTTCGGCGGCAGCAGGTGTGGCGCCTGGCCCGCTCGGCGGCGTTCCTCGGCCTGGCGGCGAACGCCGTATCCGTGGTGGCCCGGGGGTTCGCCGCCGGACGCGTGCCGTGGGGCAACATGTACGAGTACTCCTCTCTGCTCGCACTCCTCGTCGTCGCTGGCTACCTGTTCGTGGTGGAGGGCGTCTACAAGGTCCGGGTGGTGGGCGGGTTCGTCCTGGCTTTCTCGGTGCTCACCATGGCCGTTGCCGTGCTGTTCCTCTACGTGGGGCCAGCTCCCCTGGTGCCGGCGCTGAACTCGTACTGGATCAAGATCCACGTGGTGGCGGCCATCACCGGGTCCTCGCTGTTCGCCCTTGGTGGGGTCATCACCATCCTGTACCTGGTGAAGGATCGGCGGGAGCGGCGGGCCGGGACGGCCGTGGCGCCGATCATGGGTGGGGCCGTGGACCTGGAGGACGCGCCGCCCCACTTCGAGGCCGGCG
>JBOGVI010000115.1:0-1819 GCA_050692695.1 Actinomycetota bacterium | reverse complement strand
CGCAATGCTACCCGCGTGTCGGGACGCCATGCCGCCATGATGGGAGCCACCCCTGCCGGGGCGGCTCAGCGGGCGTGGGCCGACACGCGGCCCGCCCCCATCTCCCTCGACAGGCTTCGCGCCGTCTCACGGACCGCGGCGACCACGTCGTTGGCCCGACCCCGCTCGAGGAGCCGTTCCGCCGGCCCGACAACGCCGATGGCCCCCACCGGAGCCCCCAGGTGATTGAAGACCGCCGCCGCGACCTCGGCCTCCCCCACGATGGCCTCCTGATCCTCCACGGCCACACCTTTTCGGGCCACCTGCTGCAGCTCCCGCTCCAGAACCTGATGGTCCGTAATGGTCCTTCCGGTGAGCCGGGCCAGGTCCGTGTCGAGCAGCTCCAGCCTGCGATCCTCCTCCAGGTGGGCTGCGATGGCCTTGCCAAGCGCGCACGCGTGCCAGGGGATCGACGCCCCCACCTCCAGGATCTGCACGGAGTTGTCCGGCCGGAACACGTGGTGGACGATCAGCACCTTTCGCCCGTTCAGGATTCCGACCCTCACCGCCTCGGCCACTCTGCTGGCCAGCGATTCCGCCCACAACAGCGAGCGGGCCCGGAGCTCGTGGTTGTCGAGGAACGCGTTCCCGAGCTGGAGCATGGCAGGACCCAGGCGGTACTTGCCCGTCTCGCCATCCCGCTCCACGAGCTGTTCGTCCTCCAGGGTCCGAAGGAGCCCGTACACCGTGCCTTTGGCCAGGCCGAGGCGGGCCCCGAGCTCGGTCACGCCCATGCGGGGCGAGGACCCCAGCTCCCTCAGGATGAGCGCGGCCCGCCTCACCGACTGGATCACGGCCGCTCCGTCGCGCCGCGCCCGGCCGCCCGCTCAAGCGCGGAAAAGAGCAGGGCGGTGGAGGTGGCGCCGGGATCCTGATGCCCCACGCTCCGGGGCCCGAGGTACGAGGCCCTCCCCTTGCGAGCCTGCATGGGGACGGTCGCCCGCATCCCGTCCTCGGCCGCCTCCCTGGCCCTGGCGGTGGAAGTCGCCAGGTCCTCGCCGGCCCGGAGCCCTCGCTCAAACGCCCCAATGGCCGGGGCGAAGGCGTCCACGATGGTCTTGTCTCCCTGGGACGCCGCCCCCAGATTCTGGATGGCTTCCAGCCCCGCGCGAAGGGCCATGAGCAGGTCCTCGGGGTCGAAGCGCCGCCGCTCCCCCAGCGCCTTGCCCAGGCCCCGGAAGCCCGTCCCGTAAAGGGGGCCGGCCGCCCCGCCTACCGAGAAGATGAGGGCCGTCCCGACGGCCTCGAGGATGGCCCCCGGTGACTCGGCCTCCATGCCGCCCACCTTCTCCATCGCGGCGGCGAGCCCTCGGTCCATGTTGATGCCGTGGTCCGCGTCGCCGATCGCGGCGTCGAGCTGTGTCAAGTAGTCGCGCTGGTCCCGGATCCGGGTGGCCAGTTCCCGGACCCAGAGCAGCACGAACCCCGAGCCCAAGGCAGCCTCGCCGTCCGCTCCTCCCGCCCTCATCTCCCCCTCCGGTCGCCGATCCACCATGTCCGGGCCCACGTTCTCCTCGCACAGGGGCCCCTGTCAAGCGAGACCGTGGAGGTCCCCTCGACAGGCACCAGGGCCAGGTTTGTTTGACGATGCCGAACGCCGGTCGGCATGCCCGATTTGACAAGTTCCAACGAACGATTTTTCCTTCCCCTCGGGAGAGGCCATCCCGCGCTTCCCCGGCGGGAGGAAAGGGGGGGGCATGGCGTTCGCCGGTCCGGGCTGAGGGGGGTCCGGTCTGCTTGGCCAACCGTCTTGAGAAGGGGGTGGTCATGGGTACGTTCG
>JBOGVI010000114.1:0-6292 GCA_050692695.1 Actinomycetota bacterium | reverse complement strand
AGCTGCGCCGACGCGGCGGCATGGTGACGGGTTGGGGGGGGAGGCGGCGGCTCGCCGAGGGGCGGGCGGACCGGCTCGGGGTCGGAGCCGAGGTGGATCTGGATCGGATGGCCGAGGGCGTCTGTGGCGGCCGCCTGGATGAGGTCGAGGTAATTCTTGGCCAGGCGGTCGCGGACGTACTCGGAGGGTGCGACCACCTCCAGGACCCCGTCGTGCAGGCTGGTCGCGCGAACGCCGACGAACCACATGGAGAATGAACTCTCGGGCAGTTCTTGGCGGGCCCGGTCCACCACCCGGGCCCAGGTGCGCTCAGCCGCTTCGGCGAAGGACGCTACCGCCATACGTATCCACAGAACCTTTCCACAGCTGTGGAAACCTTGGGGGAAGCGAAACGGCCCCGCGGATGGGGATCTTGGCGGGGCCGCCAGGGGGAAGCGCCGCGGACTATAGCACCGGGCTTTTCCACAAGGGGTCCCATGTAGGCCCTTTTGACGCACTTTCTGTCGGCACGCGCTTTGTCCTGCGCCGATGCCCTCTCGTATACTCACGCCCGCCGGCGTCCGAGCCGGTTTTGTAGGCGGGAAGAGGCTATGTCCAAGCGAACGTTCCAGCCCAACAACCGCAGGCGCAAGAAGACCCACGGGTTCCGCGTGCGGATGCGGACGCGTGGGGGGCGCGCCATCCTGGCTCGGCGCCGGACCAAGGGCAGGGCACGGCTGTCAGCGTAGGCGCGGAGCACGGGCCACGAACCGCTCGAGCGTCGGCGGGCTCCTCGCTACCGGGAGCCCGGTTCGTGGGGCACGGATGGTAGTGTTTGTCGCGCCCGGGTCGGGGAACGTGGCGTTCGTCGCGGGCCGGCGGGTGGGCGGGGCGGTCACGCGGAATCGGGCCCGGCGCATCCTGAGGGCCGCTTGGCGGGAGCTCGCGCCGCGGGTTCGGGAGGGATACGACGTCGCCATTGTTGCCCGGGGAGTCATCCGCGGGGCCAAGACGCGGGACCTGGTGGCCGAGATGGAAGAGCTGCTTGTGCGCGCGCGGGTGATCGGGCCGTGATCACGGTTCGGCGTTCGCTGTGGGTAGCCGGCGCGCCCGCCCGTGTCGCCCTGATCGGGCTGATCCGGCTGTACCGGCTCACGCTCTCGGCGTGGCTGGGAGGCCAGTGCAAGTTCTACCCGTCCTGCTCGAGCTACGCTGAGGGGGCCATCCGGGCGCACGGCGCCGCACGTGGGGTGATGCTGGCCGGGTGGAGAGTGGCGCGGTGCGGGCCGTTCACCAACGGAGGACTCGACCCGGTCCCGGCGCGCCGACCCCAGTCATCTCGTATGAGGCCGTCACACACACGCCCGAACGTTCCGAGGTGAGTGGGTGATCGGCGCCGTTCCTTGGTCGCCGGCCTGGCAGGCCCTGCTCGATGGCCTGGGCTGGGTCCTTGCGGAGATCTACGACCTGGTCCCCAACTACGGGGTCACCATCATCGTGCTCACGGTCCTGATCCGGCTGGTGCTGCTTCCTCTGGGCGTGAAGCAGATCCGATCGATGCAGCACATGCAGCTCGTCCAGCCCAAGATCAAGGCCATCCAGCAGCGCTACAAGGGCAACAAGCAGAAGCAGCAGGAAGAGATCATGAAGGTGTACAAGGAGCACGGGGTGAGCCCGCTGTCCGGGTGCTGGCCCGTCTTGCTCCAGCTCCCCATCTTCATCTCGATGTACTCGGTGTTACGGTTCCCCCAGCACCCCATCCACCTCCCGGAGGGGAGCGAGCTCCGAGCCGCCGTCACCAGGCAGGTCCCGAACATCGAGTCGACGGACCAGATCGACCAGATCCTGGAAGAGGCGCAGCCGAGCTCGGGGACGGACTTCCTGTGGATGAACCTGCTGTGCGCGCCCTCGCAGGCGGGCAACCCCAACGCCGAGGTCGGCGACTCCGTGCCCGATGGGGACGAGCGTGTGCAGGTGAGCTACCCGGTCGACTGCGGCCAGGACTGGCCGGTGCGCATCCCCTACTACATCGCCGCGGCGCTCATGTTCGGCACCACCTATTTCCAACAGCGGCAGATGCAGAAGGCCAGCCCACCGGGGGCGGCCTCCCAACAGCAGCAGGCCCTTCTCCGGGTGATGCCGCTGGTATTCGGGGTGTTTGGGATCTTCTTCCCCGTGGCATTGGTGCTGTATTGGAGCACCTCGAACCTGTGGCAGATCGGCCAGCAGTACTTCATGGTGAGGACCCGCCCTTCCGTCGAGGACTTGGCGGCGCGGGCCGACGGAAAGAAGCCTCGGAGGGGTCTGTTGGCGTCGCTGATGGAACGGGCCGACCAGGAGCGTCAGCGCCGTGGTGGGGAGGGCGGCGCGAAGCCGGGCGGGACATCCAAGCCCGGATCGCCCAAGCAGCCTCCGAAGAGGCCCGGTTCGGGAGGAAGCGGTGGAGGAAGTCGAAAGAAGCGCCCCAAGCGTTGAGGAGGCCATCGAGGCCGCCCTGGCCGATCTCGGCGCGAGCGAGCAGGAAGTCGCGGTACAGATCGTCCAGGAGCCAAGGACCGGGTTCCTAGGAGTCGGGGCCCAGGACGCCGTGGTCCGGGTCAGGCTGAGGGCTCACCCCGACGCTGTTTCGGAGGACGAGCTCGAGGACCAGGGAGAGATCGCCGCGGAGTTCGTCGAGGGGCTGCTCTCCCGGATGGGCTTGACGACCGGCGTCGAGCCGGAGCTGCGGGAGGGGACGATGTACGTGAACGTCCTGGGGACCGGGCCGGACGATGAGGACATGGGGTTGCTGATCGGGCGACACGGGCAGACGTTGGAGGCGCTCCAGGAGCTGACCAGGGTAGTGATTGGGCACCGCACCGGGCTGCGATCGCGGGTGATCGTGGATGTGGAGGACTACAAGAAGCGGCAGCGGTCGCGCCTCGCCTCCAAGGCCCGCGACATCGCCAAGAGGGTGGCCCGGACGGGACGGGAGGAGGAGCTGGAGCCCATGAACCCGTACGAGCGGAAGGTGGTGCACGACGCCGTCTCGGGCGTGGCAGGGGTGGAAAGCTCCAGCCGGGGCGAGGAGCCGGAGCGGCGGGTGGTCATCCGGCGTCGGGGCTGAACGCCGGACGGCTCCGCCCTAAGGGTCGCGTTTCACGTGAAACACCGCCCCCAAGGAGACCCGGCCGAAATGGTCGGCCAGGCTGGGACCCTCGGGGTGAGCCTCACTCTGGACCAGGCCGAGCGGCTCGTCCGGTTCGAAGGCCTCCTCAGGGATCGAGCGGTGCCCCTTGGGTTGGTGGCGAAAGGTGACCTCCCCAAGCTCCGGCCCCGGCACATCCTGGACTGCCTGCGGGCGGCCGCCGTCGTGGAGCCTTCCGATCGGGACGCGTACGACCTGGGCTCGGGGGCTGGGCTCCCCGGGATCGTGGTCGCCATCGCCCGTCCCGCCCTCCGCGTGCTCCTGGTGGAGACGCAGCGGCGGCGAGGCGCCTTCCTCGAGTTCGCCGCCGCCGGCCTGGCCCTGGCCAACGTCGTCGTATGGATCGGTCGAGCGGAAGTGCTCGTCGACCCTGTGGACATCTGCTTCGCCCGAGCCCTCTCCCCGCTTCCGACCGCCTGGAACCTCGCGAGGAACCTCCTTCGGCCGACGGGCAAGCTGGTCTATTTCGCCGGCCGGGGAGCGACGCCATCGGCCATTTCTCTACCGGCGGGCGCCGTATCGCGGCTGGTAGGCACGCCCGTACTTGAAAGCGCCGGGCCGCTGGTTATCATGACCCGTCAGTGACCGAGCCGCAGGCGCCCCCGGGGGCGCTGCACCAGGGCGACCCGGGTCATCGGGGGCCTACAGCCCGGCCGATGGCCGAAACGACGGCCGCTCGACCGTCCCAGCCGAGCCGATCTGCGATGAAGCCAGCCTCGAACAGAGCCCATGTCCCCGGCTCCAAGGCGGAAACCCGCCCCACCAGGGTCATCGCCGTCGCGAACCAGAAGGGCGGCGTAGGTAAGAGCACGACCGCCGTGAGCCTGGGGGCGGCCCTAGCCGAGTTGGGCCTTCGGGTGCTGGTCGTGGATCTGGATCCCCAGGGAAACGCCTCAACCGGTCTGGGGATTCGCCACGAGGCTCGCGCGGTCACCGTGTACGACGTGCTGGCGGACGAGGCGCCCATCGAACAGGCGATCGTGGAGACCCCCCTGGCCGGCCTGTACGCCATCCCGTCCACGATCGACCTCGCCGGGGCGGAGATCGAGCTGGTCAGCCAGTTCTCCCGGGAGCTCAAGCTCCGAAAGGCCATGGAACCGCTGAAGGACAGCAGGTTCGACTTCATCCTGCTTGACTGCCCTCCGTCCCTCGGGCTGCTGACCGTGAACGCGCTCGCGGCTGCCGAGGAGCTCATCGTGCCCATCCAGTGCGAGTATTACGCCCTGGAGGGCCTGGGGCAGCTCATCAAGAACGTCCGCCTGGTTCAGCAGAACGTGAACCCGGGCCTTCGGCTGACGGGCATTGTGATGACCATGTATGACCCCCGGACAAAGCTCTCCGAGCAGGTGGTGGAGGAGGTCAGAAAGTACTTCGGTGACCGTGTGTATGACACCATCATCCCAAGGACGGTTCGGCTCTCGGAGGCTCCGGGATTCGGGCTGCCCATCACGGTGTACGACCCCAGGTCCCGAGGGGCCACGAGCTACCGGGATCTGGCGCACGAAGTCGTGGAGAAGAAGCCGTCGGATCGGGCCATTCCAGCTCTGGACCATCTGCCCGCGATCGTGATGGCCCCTCCGGAGCCGCAGGTCATGACGGCACCCCACCCCCTCCGTACGCCCTCGGGAGGAGACGATCGGGGTGTCGACGAGGGCGAGCTCGATCCTGATCAAGTGGACATCGAGGAGGAGACCATCGGCGGGGAGCCTCTCGTCGAGGAGGGGATGGAGGGTTCCGCCCCCGCCCAGACCGCCGTCTCGCCGGTCTCATCCCCAACGGGAGATCGAGGGTTGAGAGACGGGGAGGATGCGGATCCGGAGGTCTCCGCCCCCTCGCGAGTGGGGGAGCGGCCCGCTCAGGCGACCAAGCGTGCGGATGTGGTGATCGACTCGAACGAAGACGAGGATCGGGGCGACGAGGAGCGGGCGGCGGACCCGGCCGGTGAGGGAGGGCCCAAGCACCGTTGGAGCCTGTTCCGCAGAGGAGGGCAGTGATGAAGCGTGGTGGGCTGGGGCGCGGGCTGTCCGCGCTGATCCCGGGGGCGGTGGAGGAGGGGGCCGGGCTGCTGGAGATCCCGGTGGGCGCCGTCGCGCCCAACCCGCGCCAGCCGCGGACGATGTTCGAGGACGAGTCGCTCGAGGCCCTGGCCGTCTCGATCCGGGAGGTGGGCGTTCTCCAGCCCATCGTGGTTCGGAGGGTGGGCGGCGAGTTCGAGCTGATCGCGGGGGAGCGCCGTCTGCGTGCCGCGAGGCTCGCCGGTCTGGCCACCGTCCCAGCGGTCGTGCGGGAGAGCGACGACTCGGAATCGCTTCGCGAGGCCCTGATCGAGAACATCCACCGGGAGGACCTGAACCCCATCGAGCTGGCCGAGGCGTTCCGGGAGCTCCTGGAGGAGCTGGGGCTGAAGCAGGAGACGCTGGCGGAGCGACTGGGCGTTTCCCGGTCGCACGTGGCCAACACGATCCGGCTGCTCGGCCTGCCCTGGGAGGTCCAACAACTGCTGGCGGAGCGAAGGATCCAGGCCGGCCACGGGCGAGCACTCCTGGCCCTGGGCGACGGCGAGGCTCAGCGGGGCCTGGCCCTGCGGGCCTCCGCCGAGGACCTGTCTGTGCGCGAGGTGGAGGAGGTGGTCCGCCGCTTCGTGGACCAACCGGTGGCGGAGGCCCGGCCCCCCAGGCTTGAGTCCGTGCCGGAGCAGACCTCGCTCGTGGAAGTGGAGGAAATCCTGTCCGAACAGCTCGCGACACGGGTGAAGATCCAGATGACAAAGAAGCGGGGCCGCATCGTGATCGAGTTTGGCTCGGCGGACGACCTTGAGCGGATCGTCTCGGAGATCATCGGCTCGGGCCCCGGCCTCGCCCCCGACTGAGCTGGCCGGCCGCGCGTTCACTCCGAAGGGCCAAAAGGACGCTTCACCGCCCGGTCTTGACCGAGCCGTCGGTCAGGCCCGGGCCAAGGCGAGATGGAGGATCCGTTCGCAAAGGTCGGGGAAGGGGATCCCCGCGGACTGGGCCGACATGGGCAGGAGGCTGGTGTCGGTCATGCCGGGGGAGACGTTGCCGTCGACGACCCACGGCGTGCCCCTGGAGTCGATCATGATGTCCGCCCGGCTCACGTCCCGAAGGC
>JBOGVI010000113.1:0-10885 GCA_050692695.1 Actinomycetota bacterium | reverse complement strand
TCCGCTCGAGCGGCTTCTCGCGGATCCCAACCACGCGCCACGCCTCGACGGGTGACTCCTCCGGCGCAGCCCCGATCGGCGGATGGTCGGCGAACTCGATCACGCGTTCCGTCGCGGTTCGCGTCTGCTTCCCCACCAGGATCTCCCCCGGCGCCGAGGCGGATCGCAGGCGCGAGGCGGCGGTCGTCGCCTCCCCGACGAACGTGTACTGGCTCCTCCACTCGGGGCCGACCCACGCCGCCATCCCCTCCCCGGTGTCGATGCCGACGTGGAGCTGCACCCGGGCGAGCCGCTGGTCGGCGGCGGGGACCGACGCACGCATCGCCAGGGCTGCACGCACCGCTCGTTCGGCGTCGTCCTCGTGCGCCGTGGGCGCGCCGAAGACCGCCATCACCCCGTCGGTCATCACCGTCGTCACCGTTCCGCCGTACCGGCTGACGTCGGCCGCCATCTGTCGGGTGATCGCCTGAGCGATGTCGTGCGCGTCCTCTGGGTCGTGGATCAACGCCGCGACGTCCGAGGCGACGGCGTACATCACCGTCGCCCACCGCCGTTCCCCGAGCGACGGTGCGGTGACCGGGAGCGGCGGAACCGATCCCGCGGTGAGCACGCCCTCGAGCGCGTCCGCGAGCTCCCCGGTGCTCCGGAATCGCTGCTCGACGGCCTTCGCGAGCGACCGACTGATGACCTCATCGATCGCTCCCGCCAGATCCGGCCGCTCCGACGCGAGCGATGGTGGCTCCTCGAGGAGTTGCGCGTACATCACGGCTGCGGCGCTCTCTCGACGGAACGGAGGATGACCGGTGAGGCACTCGTACAGGACGCACCCGAGCGAGTACACGACGGTCTATGGCGTCGGAACGGCCCCCTCGAACTGCTCGGGCGCCGCGTAGTCCACGGTCCCGACGAACCGGCCTTCCCCTGTCGCCTGGTCGACCGCGGCGCGCGTGACCCCGAAGTCGGACAGGTAGACGTGTTCGGTCCCGGACACCTCGGGACCGGTGAGCAGCACGTTGCCGGGCTTCACGTCGCGGTGAACGAGCCCACGCGCGTGTGCGGCGTCGAGCGCTCCCGCGACCTGCCGCATGATCGCGAGCGCCCGCCCCGGGTCCAGGGGGCCGCTCGTCCGAAGTATGGTTCGGAGGTCGTTCCCTTCGACGTAGCGCATCGCGATGAAGAGCTGCCCCTCGACATCTCCGGCCTCGTAGATCGGGATCACATTCGGGTGATCGATCGCGGCCGCGAGCTGCGATTCGCGCACGAACCGATCCCGCGACCCCGGGGTCTCGGCGAACGCCGGCGTCATGACCTTCAGCGCTACCTTGCGGCGCAGCCCCAGGTGCTCGGCCAGGTAGACGATGCTCGTCCCGCCGCGACCCAGAACGCCGTCGATCCGGTACGCCGCGAACTCGGCACCCACGGCGAGGTCGATCCATCCGACGCGAGCGGACGGAGCCAACGTCGATGGAGGTGGTCCAGGTGCTGCAGCATCCAGCGAGGCGTCCTGGTTCAGGATCTGCCCGTAGAGTTCCTGGAGCTCGGGCGATGGATCGATCCCCAGCTGGTCCGCGAGCACCTGACGGGCCTTCTGGTAGGCGGCCAACGCATCGGCCTGGCGGCCGGTGCGATACAGCGCCAGCATCAGGTACGCCCACAACCGCTCGCGCATCGGGTGACGCTGCGTCAGCACGTCCAGTTCCCTGACCACGGTCGTGTGACGGCCCACCTCGATCTGGGCCGCGAGCCATCGCTCGGTCGCCGTGAGCCGGAGGTCCTCCAGCCTTGCGATCTCACCCGCGAGCGATGGCTCTTCGGCCAGATCTGCTAGCGGCGGACCCCTCCACATCGACATCGCTTCCCCGAGAGTGGCGGACACCGACACCGGATCGTCCGACACGTCGCGTGCATCGCGGACGAGGGAATCGAAGCGCGATGCATCGACCTCTTCCGGCTGCGCACGCAAGACGTATCCACCCGACCGGCCTTCGATGCGCGCGTGCCCGATAGCCTTGCGGAGGTTCGATATGTAGGTCTGCAGGGTGTTCCGGGGGTTGTCCGGCGGCTGCTCCCCCCAGACCTCGTCGATCAGGACAACGGTCGGGACGACCTGGTTCGCTCGAAGAAGGAGGTGCGCCAAGACGGTGCGCTGCTTCGGACCACCGAGGCCGATCGGGCCCCCGTCGTCGGTGACTTCGATGTGCCCGAGGATCTTGAACTGCACCGGTCGTAACCGTAGAGGAACCCCCCAGCGTATGAAAGAGGCGCTGTTGACCATGGGTAGCACAGAGAGGCAACCCCCCTGCCAGCGCCAAGTGCTCGAACTCTCATCGCTCGGGTTCTCTCGAACTGGAGATGCCAGCAAGTTGATGCCGTCTCCGATGCGCGCCGTCGGCCATCCTGTGTTGCGACTCAGGCATCGCTGACACGCGACCTGGGGCAGGGAGCAGGCATGTGTGCGATCGAAATGACAAGGTCGAGGGCCGTGTTGTCCCCGTCTCATCCCCGTGAAGGAACGCGAAACGATGGGAAACGATGAGTAGCACTGAGACGAAAAAAGTCCAAGCACATGCATGCCTTTGACCTGCGCCTTCGCATCAGACTCTTAATCCGCAGGTTCCGGGTTCGAGTCCCGGGGGGCCCACCATTCAGACGGCTGAGCTTCGAACGAGATAGGGCTCGAAGGTCCGGGCTGCTCGGGCCGAGCCACCGAGTCGACCAGCCCTCCACGGCGCACGACCGCGATCGATGCCCAGATCTCGGACTGGCGCAGCGTCGTTCTCGGCTGCCCCCACCTTGCGAGGACCTTCCCTTCGGGCGTAGCGTGAAAGACACACACTCACGGGAGGGAGCCATGACGACACCGGAAGAGAACACCGCGACGGTCCGCCAGTTGATCCAGCGGGTCATGAACGAAGGTGACATCGGGTTCGCCGAGAAAACCCTCTCGGAGGACTACGTCGAGCGCTCGCCTATGCCCGGAGGCACGGCCGACAAGGCGGGCGCGATCGCGATGTTCAACATGATGCGGTCTCAGACCCCCGACATGCACATCGAGGTCGAGGAGGTCATCGCCTCCGGGAACAAGGTGGCGGTCCACAGCACGATGACCGGTACCGACACGATGGGGTTCATGCCGGGGATGTCCCCGACCGGGAAACCGTTCAGGTTAGACGCAATCGATGTGTTCACGTTCAACGACGCCGGACAGAACTCCGAGCACTACGGCGTCTACGACATGATGGGAACCATGGCGCAGCTCGGCCTGATGGAAATGCCCGCGCCACCGAGCGAGGCTTAAGCCAGGTTGTCTGGTCTGCTCGGCAAGGATGGAGCACGCGCATCACGCCGAGCACCACATCCGGTCGGGCTTAGGGGGTCGACAACACCCCGTCACGATGGGGGGGAAAAGTCCGCACGCGGTGGCATGGCCCGCGGTTGCTGTAATCGCCTCCGGAGCCGGCCTGTACCTCTGGTGCCTGTGGGTCTTCGCAACCGTTGGGAGGTGAACGCCGGGACCCTGGGACGCGCCAGGCGCGTGGTGGCGGTCGGGCTACCGCTGGGTCCGTAACCCCATCTACATCGCCCCGCTCCTCCTCGTGCTCGGCGAGGCCTGGCTGTTCCTCTCGCCGCCGCTGCTCGTGTGTACTCGTTGGCGGCGATCTCCTTCCGCTTGTTCGTGATCGGCTATGAGGAGCCGACGCTCCGTCGTCGGTTCTGAAAGACGTACGTCGAATACCGGAGATCGGTCCTACGTTGGTTCCCGCGACGGCCGCGCCGAAGCTGACAGCTTCCCGTCTGTCGAGAGTCGGCCGGAGACCTGCGGGCCGGACATGCGAAGCTCTCCGGGCGGCCCTGGCGTTGAGCGGGAGCATCAACGGGCACGCAGGTGCCTAGCCCAATGTGCACTCGAAATGACAACGCCATGAATCGTCGTCCCCATGTCATACCCGTGAAGGAACGGGAAACGACGGGGTCCCGGCGCGGAGGTTGACGATGGATGCTCAGGACACCATGCGCCTGATGTTCGACACGATGGACGCGTACGACCGCGGTGACTTCGACCGCCTCGGAGAGGTGTATGCCGAGGATGCAAGCTGGCTCAATGTCGATTCCCACGGGCCGCATTGCCGCGACCGTAGCGACATCTTCACCATGTTCCGCGAGCGTATGGACTCCGGTCTGAGAGTCACGTTCGACGAGATGCGCTCGACGCCGACGCACGTGGTTCTGACTGTACGAATCGACGGCTTCGACCCTGTCGTGAGCGTCTTCAGCTTCGAGGGGCGCAGAATCGTGCGCGTCCAGGATTACCGCTCAATGGAAGCTGCCGAGTCAGCGCTGGCGCAGGCTGTCGGAGAAGGTTAGAACGAGCGATCACCCTTGGCTCCTGATCGACCCGAAGCCACTCGCTGGCGAACCCGCATTCGACACGGGTCACCTCCTGCGGACCCTGCGCCCGGCGAACCTCGACCGACCAATCCTACGCCGGTTGGTTGATCGGCTTGGGGAACCCGGAGCGGGTGCGCGCCTGGGCGCTCGTCCGGTCGGTCGACGACGTGCTCTGGGGAATCGAGATCCATGGGTCTGAGGTCGATTGGGATCTGGAGTGCGTCCAGGTCCTGGCAGAGCTTCTTCTGAGGGCATGACCAAGAGACAGGTGCTCACTCGTCAGCTCCTTTCTCTCGCGGACGGAGAGGGGCCGATGTTCCTGTCGCCTCCAGAAGCAACCACCACGACGGCTTGCTCCTCGTGGCGGACGCGTTCGCGGAGCTCCGAGTAGCGCACCGCCTCTGACGCGATCATCACAACCAGGACGGCTGTAAGCAGCCCCAGGGCCGCGAGTGCCGCCAGCTCCGCGGCCAATGGGATCAGCGCGGCCAGTAGCAAGGCCACCGCCAGCCGCCGCATCGTCACCTGGTGCCAGGTCCGGTACTTGAACGCCGAGTGCGCGAGCAAGAACAGCGCCACGCCCCCGTACAGCGCGCCGAGCGGGAGAAGGGTGAGCGGATCCGACAGCTCGTGCACGGCCGACTCCCCGACGTACTCCAGCACCTGCTCGATGCCCAGCGCGAGCAGCACGATTCCGGCCACCATCGGCAGGTGCAGATAGCTGTAGGCGTCGCGGGCCAGGCGCGCCCGTTCCTCCCCTCCCAACCGGCGGAGCTCGCGCTCGGCCACGATCGAGACGACGTCGAAGTACGCCCACCACACCGATCCCGCGACCGCGAGCCCGAGGATCGACGCCGCGATGACCGGCCACGAGATCGGCACCCCCGCCACCCCAACGCCGATCGCGACGATCGACTCGCCCAGGGCGACGATCACGATCAGGCCGTGGCGCTCGGCGAAGTGCGACGCGGAACGGAGCCTCCATCCCGACGCGCCTCCAAGGATCGTGCCGACGTAGTCCACGATCAGCACGGCGGCCCAGGTGAGGGTCTGCGCCGTCCCCTCCAGCTGCGAGGCGATCAGCAGCACCGCGGTGCTCCCGAACACCGACGGCGAGAACCGCCAGACCTGCCGCCGCAGGCCTGGGTCCTCCTTCGACAGCACGAGGAACATCACGAGGTGCAGCACCCGCACCGCGAGGTAGGCGAACGCGACCACGATCGGCCCGTCGAGCCCGCCGGCCATGTCGTCGAAGGCCTCGGGCAACGTCAGGGCCAGCACGAACATCGCGGCCATCGCGGCGAACATCGCCACCCGGCCGAGGCCCTCCTCCGCCTGTACCACGTTGCCGAGCCAGGCGTAGCCCACCCAGGACCACCAGAGGAGCGCGAGTACGAGCAGCCCCCGCACGATGCCGCGCCCCGTGAGGTCGTCGGCCATCAGGGCGGTTACCTGCGTCAGCGAGAACACGAAGACGAGGTCGAAATACAGCTCGATCGGCGCGACCCGGGCCTCCTCGGAGACCGGCAGGAGCCGCGGATGCCTCACCTCGTTCACGGCACCCATCGTCTCACGCCTCCGGATGCATCATCCCGTGTTCGGTCCGTCGGACAGAAGCCGCACCAGTCCCCGGACGGTCCGTGCTAAGGATCTGCTCCTCCTCGACCCGGCTCACCTTGGACGAGGAGTGCGTTCCTTCGGCTTCACACCGCGCGATGCCGGGGTCGAACGGCAGGCTAGCCCTCGCTTATGCGGTGAGCCGAGACTGAACTCGGGACCGGGCGGAGCCGGGAGCGGGCGCGGTTGGCGGAGGGCTCGCTCCTCGCTCAGGGCCGGGCGAGGCGTGTGGCATGCCGAGGCCCTGGAGAGGACGAGATCGAGGAGGGCTTGGCCGACACCGAGTTCCGCGGAGTTCTGTTCTGGGTGAACCTGGCCCGGAAGGAAAGGATGTCCAGTCGAGCGCGCAGGTCGTGCAGCCCGGGGAGACCCCGGTACGGCAGGAGGGCGACGCGATCGTTCGCGTCCTGGTCGGCGAGGGGTCGCCCGCGCATCTGGGGACGCCGGCGCTGATCCTCGACATCGAATTGCCCGAGGGCGGGCAGATCACGACAGCAGTGCCGCGCGGGTGTCTACCTCCCGTCTCGGACACGACTTCGTCACGGGGAAGACGCTCGGTCTTGCTCATACAAATGACAAGGAGCTGGATCCATGGGTCAAGCGGCTTCGTCATCAGAACGAATCAGCGCGGTGGGCGCAGACCGGCCAACGTGACGGTCACGAGCCGGCGGACCGCCGCTTTGGACCGCAGACCGCTGGATCCCGCCAGGGCGTGGAGGCAGAAGGTCGCAAGCTCGTCAGGCGTCACATCATCCCGGACGTCCCCGGTCTCTGCGGCCTCGGTCAGCAGGTCTCGGATCATGTCGTGGACCTGGTGCTGCGCTCGAGCGACCTGCTCGCCTCGATGGAGCAACGCCGCGAGCTCGGTATCGTGGTGCCCGCGGGACTCGTGGGAGATGAGCGCGAAGGCCTCCAGCACCGCCCCGAGCCGTTCGCCAGCTTCGCCAGCACCGTCCCGGACGTCGGCGAGATACTCGAGGTGGCCGGTGATCTGACGATCGTGCCAGGCGAGCAGGATCGCCTCGACATCTGGGAAGTACTTGTACAGCGTCGCACGTCCGATGCCCGTCTCCTCGGCGATCTGCGACATCGTCACCGATAGCAGCCCGTGCTCGGCCGCCAGCGCCGCAGTCGAGTCCAAGATCGCATCGCGTACCTCGCGGCGGTGGGACTGGATCGTCTCGGTCCACAGCTTCGGCACAGCAGAAGTATACGTGACGACCAATACCGAGACGCTTTGGTTTGACACTAGCCAATCTGTCTCGATAACCTGCCCTCGTCCCGAACCGGACGAACAGAGGAGGAGGGACCCGCATGGCTGACCCGCACCGCTCTCCCGAAACCGAAGGGGATGCGGGCCGGGACCTGAACCGTGGGCCGGCGAACAACACATCACGCTGGGTGTTCGTCCTTGGGATCATCATCGCGATCGCCCTATTCGTGCTGGTTGTCCTCCTGCATCTCACCGGCACCATCGGCCCGGGTGCTCACTAGGCGGGATCGAACCGTGGCGAGGCGCATCGACGAACGGGGACTACCGGTCCCTCCGGAAGCCACGAGCGCGCCGGTGGTCACTGTTCGCTCGCTGACCAAGCGCTACGGCGAGCTCGTCGCCGTGGACGACCTCACGTTCTCGCTCCGCTCGGGCACCGTCACCGGCTTCCTCGGCCCGAACGGCGCCGGCAAGACGACCACCCTGCGGCTGCTGCTCGGGCTCGCCGAGCCGACCGCGGGCGAGGCGCTCGTCTTCGGCAGCCGCTACCGAGAGCTCGACGACCCGGCGCGTCGGGTCGGCGCGGTCCTCGAGTCAAGCGACTTTCACCCCGGACGCTCCGGGCGCGATCACCTGCTCGCGCTCGCGCTCGCGGCCGAGATCCCGTCGAGCCGCGTCGAGGACGTGCTTGCGCTCGTCGAGATCGAGGCAGCCGCGCGTCGGCGCGTGAAGACGTACTCGCTGGGGATGCGGCAGCGGCTCAGCCTGGCGGCGGCGCTGCTTGGCGACCCAGAGCTGCTCGTCCTCGACGAGCCGGCCAACGGGCTCGATCCCGCGGGCGTCCACTGGCTTCGGCGCTTTCTGCGCCGCTTCGCGGAGCAAGGCCGGACGGTGCTCGTCTCGAGCCACATGCTCGCCGAGGCCGCGCAGACCGTCGATCAGGTCGTGATCATCGATCACGGACGCCGGCTCGCGAGCGGGCGGCTCGATGAGCTCACCGGGCATGCGCGTACTCTCGAGGACGTCTTCCTCGAGCTGACGGGAGGGACATCGTGAGGGCCCTCCTTCGCGCCGAGCTGCTGAAGCAGCGCTCAACCCGGACGGGCCTCGGTCTGTTCGCCGCCATGCTTGGCCTCGTCCTTCTTGCCGTCCTCCTGCACAGCTTCGGCCTCCCCGCCGAGGACCTCGACGATCCCCACGTGCAGCTGATGGTGCTCGGGCGAGGGGAGTTCCTCGGCGTGCTCTTCGCCGCCCTGCTCGGCGCGATGTCGATCACCGCCGAGATCCGCCACGGGACGATCCGGCCGACCTTCCTCTTCAGCCCGCGGCGCGGCTGCGTGATCGCGGCGAAGGTCTCGGTGAGCATCCTTATCGGGGCGGCGTTCGGGCTCTTCGCCGGAGCCGTTGCGGTGGCCGCGGGCACCGTGGCGCTCCGGGAACGAGGGATCGACGTGCAGCTCGACCGAGGCGATGACGTGCTCCTCGTCGTGGGGAGCGCAGCTGCGGCAGCGCTGTGGGCGGCGATCGGCGTTGGAGTGGGGGCCCTCGTTCGCAACCAGGTACCGACGCTGATCGGCGTCTGTGCGTGGCTCCTCTTCGTCGAGGGCCTGCTGGCCGGCGACGTCGCCGGCGGCCTGGGCGATATCGGACGGCTCCTACCGGGCGCGGCCGGAGCGGCGATCAGCGGCCAGGATCCGGGCACGCTGCTCGCACCCGCGCTCGGCGCCCTCCTGCTCACCGTCTACGCCGCTGCCGCGGCCCTGGCAGGCGCGCTCGTCACGTCCCGCCGGGACGTCGGCTAGGCCGATGTCTTCGCTCTCCGCACATGGCTTCTCGGAAGAGAGCACGGACATGACCGACGCGAAGGGCACCGAGGGCGAGAATCGGCCGTCGAGGATCCGCATCACCGTGATCGTTCAGAACCGCTACACGTTCGACACCGAGGTGGTATCGGGAAGCAGATCAAGGAGACGGCCAACATCCCGGCGGGCTTCGCTCTCTACCGCCGCGTGCAGCGGGGGAACGAGCCGATCCCCGACGACGCGCCGGTCGAATTGCGCAACGGCGATCACTTCTTCGCGCGTCCGCCTTCGAACGATAACAGCCCAAGTTTGAGTTAGACGAGGAGCTATGAACCACTCGAACCTCCTCCACGCGTCCTCCCGGCCCGCCGGCCACGGGATCACCATGGCACGCCGCGGTTCTACGACCACTGGTCACCGAAGCTGGCTCAGACCGTAGAGCGCGATCGGCGAGTGGTGCGCGTCTGGGAGCATGGGGATCGGGCCGAAGCAGATTTGCCGGTGTCTCGCTCCCGGTCAGAGGTTCGGCGGCCTGCTCTCAGCGTGCGACTGGGGTCTGTTACGGTGGCTGGATGAGCAGGTCCTTGCTGGAGGACGCGTTCGCCCACCATGTGTGGGCGACGCTACGGTTGGTCGATGCGTGCCTCGCGCTCAGCCCAGAGCAGCTGGGGACCGCCGTCCCTGGGACCTACGGCCCGATCCTCGAGACGGTGCGCCACCTCGTCGGGTCCGACTCCTCGTACCTGTTCGCCATGACTAGTGAGCGAACCCCCCTCATCGACGAGGACCACATGGGCCTCCCGGAGCTCTGGGCCGCGATGGAGGGCAACGGCGCCGCCTGGTCGTCGCTCCTGGCACAGGACCTCGATCCGGACGCCGTCAACGTGAGGCGCCGTCACGACGGGTCCGAGACCCACACCACGATGGGCATCCGCCTCGCGCAGGCGCTGCACCACGGGACCGATCATCGGAGCCAGATCTGCACCGTCCTCACGACGCTCGGCGTGGAACCGCCGGCCATCGATGTCTGGGACTTCGGCGAACAGGATGGCCGCGTCGTCGAGGTCCCACCCACGTCCTGACGAGCTTGTGGTTCGGTCGAGCGGTTGCGACCACTTCGGCGCGGAGGCGATGATTCTGGGACACAGACGCGACCACGTTCAGGCGATCGCGGCAGGCGCCACTGAGGTCTTCCCAGCGGCAGCTCTGCGGACTGAGGCAGAGTCGCGTGGCCGACCCGTCTTCCCGATCAGACTCTTGATCCGCAGGTTCCGGGTTCGAGTCCCGGGGGGCCTACGAGCGACTCCGCAGTGAGATGGCGTGTTTCGATTCCAAGAGATGCCGCGCGGCGTCGCTCCTCCTGTCTACCCCCCGTGTCGGACACGACTTCGTCACCGGCGCGACCAACAATTCTGCATCGACAAATGGCATCTGCGCCTCGCCAACTCCCATGGTCCCGCGCCTGTGCAGCAAGGGGAAGCAGGCGCGGCCGGACACCGTGGGATCTTGAGCTCGATCCTGCGATCGCGATCGGTCGTCTCCCCAACAGACGGGGGAATAGGCCGGCCCGAGGGCACATCCCGACGTCAGCCGGCCGCTCGGCCCTTGAGGACCTCGAGGTACTCGTCCAGCCGCTCGTACGTCTCGGCGGCACCCGACTCCATCCCGGACTCGAGCGTCCCGTCCCGGTCCTCGACCGAGTCGAAGACCGAGGTGGCGCGGAGCGTGGTCTTGCCGCCGTGCTCCTCGAGCGTCAGGGTCTCGACCGAGACGTGGCCGGGCATGCCTCCCCACTCGAACGTCCAGGTGATGCTCTCCGGGCGGACGATCTCCCGGAACTCGCCGCTGAACACGTGCTCCTCGC
>JBOGVI010000112.1:0-4269 GCA_050692695.1 Actinomycetota bacterium | reverse complement strand
CGGCTCCGATGGCCGACCCCGGGACGGAGCGAGGGCCAGCACCTCATGACCCCGGGCCATGAGGTGCTGGCCCAGCTCGCGGACGTGGACCTGCACGCCGCCCGGCGCGTCCCAGGCGTACGGGCAGGTCAGGGCGACCCTCACGAAGGCCGTTCACCACCGCGCCCGCCCGGGCCGGCCGGCTCACGCTCGTCGTCCCGATCGCCCGGGCCTGGCGGCTCCGCCTTCTCATCCTCCCCGCCCGAGCCCGGCGGCTCTCCCCAGGCCGGCTGGAACATGTGCCAGTCCACCGGGTTCGCGGCGATGGCGCGTTCGAACTGCGCTCCCATCAGCCGGGTGAGCCCGGCCACGTCCTCCCTGGTGCGGCCGGTCGGCGGGGTCACGAGCGACTCCCCCACGCGGATGTGCCATCCGTTCTCCGTCGTTCCTACCGGGCACACGAGGAGCGGCGCCCCCGTCGAGAGGGAGAGCAGCGCGGGCCCGGCGGGGAGCTTTCGGGTGGCCCCGAACATCTCCACCTCCACGCCTCGGCCGGTGAGGTCCCGGTCCGCCACCAGGGCCACGATCCAGTTCTCCCCGAGCAGCGCGCCGAGTTTCTGCCCCACCCCGCCGCTCTTCGTGAGCGGGATGATCTTCATGCCGAGCTCCTCCCGGTGCCGCAGGAACAGCTGGAACAACCGCCTCGGCCGGAGCTCCTCGGCCACCGAGGCGATGCGGTAGCCGTTCGAGGCGAGCCACCGGCCGGCCGCGTCCCAGTTGCCCATGTGCGGCAAGACCGCGATGCACCCTCGCCCGCCCTCCAGAGCCCGGTCGATGTGCTCGAGTCCCTCCACCCGGGTCCGCTCGTTCAGCTCTTCCACGGAGAGGACACGAATGCGAAACGTGTCGAACCAGTACCGCGCGTACAGCGCGAAGGCCTCCCTGGTCGCGGCGGCCACGAGCTCCGACCCGGGGTCCAGCCCCAGCACCCTGGCCTGATTCGCGGCGACGGTGGCCCGAACGCCGGGGAGGGCCCGGCACGCCAGGCGGCCGAGAGCCAGGAACACCCTCCGCCCCACCCGCTCCGGGAGCGTCATGGCCAGCCACTCGGCCAACCGGTAGACCCAGTAGGCCGCCCGCTCCTTCGGCGTCTCGGAGCTCAGGCCCACTCCTCCTTGGCTACCTGGCTGGCGCGAACCACGGAGGCGAGCACCATCACTACGGCCAGAACCCACAGCGCCCAGCCGAGCCCGTCGGTGATCAACCCCCCGCTGACCAAGCCGTACCGGAGCACTCGCGTCACGACACCTTCGTCCACTCCGTAGCCGAGGGAGGCACCACGTGCGCGGACGTACGCGGCCAAGAAGCTCGAACACAGGGCCACGATGGCCCCGGCCGCGGTCCACGGCTCGTCGAGGCGATACGCCCACGCGATCCCACCCAGCACGGCGGCGTCGAAGACCCGATCCACCAGCGAAGCGAACACGCGGTCCGCCGGGACCTCGGACGACGTGACCAGGCCCCCCGCCGCGATCAGAGCGCAGGCCGTCGCCGTCGACGCGATCCCCGCTCGCCATCCATCCCCGGCGATCACGGCCCAGGTGGCCAGGCCGATCCCGATAGCGCCGAGAACCAGCAGCCACCTCGCCAGCCAGATGCGGATGCGATCCCGTTCCACCACGCTCACGCCGGACACCGGCGCGAGCGTATCACCGGGCATCCGGCCGCCAGAAGCCGACCGGTGCCGCCGCGCTAGAATCCCCGGGTTCTCCAGCCCAGCCGCACGGCCGAAAGGAACCCATGAAGACCTACGACGCTCCGAACATCCGAAACGTCCTGCTCGTCGGCCACGGCGGAGCGGGAAAGACCACGCTCCTCGAGGCCATGCTCTTCACCTCCGGTGCCATCACGCGCATGGGCAAGGTCGAGGACGGCAACACGGTCTCCGACTTGGAGCCCGAGGAGGTGAAGAAGGGGATCAGCGTGTCCCTGGCCGTGGCACCGATCGAGTGGAAGGACGTCAAGGTGAACGTCCTGGACGCACCGGGATATGCCGATTTCGTGGGCGACCTCCGCTCGGCCATCCGCGCTGTCGACGCGGTCCTCCTCGTGGTGTCGGCGGTAGAGGGGGTCGAGGTCCAGACCGAGGTGGCGTGGGAGCTCGCCGTGGAGGCCGGACTCCCCCGGGCCATCCTCATCAACAAGCTGGACCGGGAGCGGGCGTCGTTCGAGCGGACCCTGGAGCAGCTCGTGCGGTCCTTCGGCACGCAGGTCGCGCCGCTCGAGCTGCCCCTCGGCGAGGAGCACGATTTCGAGGGCATCGCCGACCTCCTCGCTCGCAAGGCCTTCCGGTACGGCGGTGGGCCGACAGCCGAGGAGGTGCCCTGGCCCGACGACATCTCCGGCAAGGCCGACCCCTTCCGCGAGAAGCTGATGGAGGCCGTGGCCGAGTCAGACGACGCGCTGATCGAAAAGTACCTCGAGCAGGGGGAGCTCTCCGAGGAGGAGGTCGTCCACGGGGTGCGGAACGGCTTCGCCGAGGCGCGGATCGCCCCGGTGCTGGTGGCGGCGGCCTCCGGGCCCATCGGCGTGGACCGGGTCCTCCAGTTCATCGTGGACGAGTTTCCCTCCCCCGCCGACCGCGGCACGGTCACCGTGGTCTCCAAGTCGGGGGAGGAGAAGGAGCGGGCCTGCGACCCGGCCCAGCCCCTCACCGCTCTGGTGTTCAAGACCATCTCCGACCCCTACGTCGGCCACATCACGATGTTCCGTGTGTTCTCGGGGAAGGTCCGCCCTGACTCGTCGGTCTACAACGCGACCAAGGGCGCGGAGGAACGGGTCGGGCAGCTCTTCGCGCTGCGAGGCAAGGAGCACGACACCGTCTCCGAGGTCCCGGCCGGCGACATCGGCGCCGTGGCTAAGCTTTCGCACACTACGACCGGCGACACGTTCTCCACGAAGGACGATCCGGTCAAGCTCCCGGCCGCCCCGATGCCCGAGCCGCTCCTCGCGTATGCCATCGCCCCCAAGACCAAGGGCGACGAGGACAAGCTGTCGACCGCGCTGTCGCGCCTGCGCGAGGAGGACCCCACGTTCCGGGTGGACCGGTCCGAGGAGACCCACGAGACCGTGATCTACGGCATGGGCGAGGCCCACCTCGACGTGATGATCGAGCGGATGAAGCGGAAGTTCGGCGTGGAGGTCTCGACGGCGCCCGCCAAGATCGCCTACCGCGAAACGGTCAAAGCGCCCGGCAAGGGCCTCGGCCGGCACGTCAAACAGACCGGCGGCCACGGTCAGTACGCGGTCTGCAACATCGAGATCGAACCACTGCCCCGGGGCTCCGGCTTCGAGTTCGTGGACAAGATCTTCGGGGGCGCTATCCCCTCCCAGTTCATCGGCTCGGTGGAGAAGGGCATCGTGAAGACCATGCAGGAAGGCGCGCTGTCCGGGAACCCCATGGTCGACGTCCGGGTCACGCTGGTGGACGGCAAGTTCCACACCGTGGACTCGTCGGACATGGCCTTCCAGATCGCCGGTTCGCTCGCCCTGAAGGAGGCCGCGCAGCAGGCCGGCGTGGTGCTACTCGAGCCCATCGTGGAGCTCGAGGTGATTGTCCCGGAGGACTACACGGGCGACATCATGGGCGACCTCAACTCCAAACGAGCCAAGATCCAGGGGGTGGACTCGGCCGGGGCCGGCAAGCAGCGGATCAAGGCGCTGGTCCCCCAGGCCGAGGTGGCTCGCTACGCCATCGACCTCCGCTCATTGACCGGCGGGCGCGGCGCCTTCACCATGCACTTCTCCCACCACGAGGAGGTGCCGTCGCACCTCGCGGAGAAGATCATCGCCGAGGCCCAGAAGGCCAGGGAAGAGTCGAGGAAGTAGTCGGGATCCGGCGAGGTCCGTCCCCGGATCCCGAAGCCCTGACGGCGGCACCGTACCGGTTGCTGGGCCTGGCCGGCGCGGTCGGCCTGGCCACGCTGGTCCGGGGAAGGTGGATGCCCGCCGTCCTCGCTGCGCTCGGCCTCGCCTTCCTGCTGCGCCTGGTGCTGGAGCCGGTGGTCTCGCGAACTATCCCTGTCCGGCCCGGGTGGGCCCCTTCCCGGCGCGCTCGTAGTACACCCGGCCACCCTCCACCTGCACGTGCCCGGACGTCCCCGTCATCGGTCCGCCAGGCGCGGGGCGAGCCTCCGGTAGGTCTCATCGAGGAGCTCCGGCAACACGCGGGTCTGCCCCACCACCGGCATGAAGTTCGTGTCGCCGCCCCACCGCGGAACCACGTGCCAG
>JBOGVI010000111.1:0-3985 GCA_050692695.1 Actinomycetota bacterium | reverse complement strand
ACTTACGGCAGCGTGAACTCCTGGGTCTGCGGGTTCAGGTGGCCCAGCCGGATGGCACCGCCCGACTCGGTCCCGCTGAACCGGAAGATGTTCAGGCCCTCGGCGATGTTCGTCTCGTAGATGAAGTTGTTGTACCAGTACGACGACCAGACGCCACCGATCTCGCAGCCAAGACCACCACAGAAGGGGCTGCCCGGCACTGTCGGAATCGGCGGGGGATCGCTCCACCCGAGCTCCATGGGGGTCGACGTGTCGTCGAGATCGAGGTCGGTGAAGTCGACCACGCTGGTCCCGGACTGGTAGCTGCCCTGCACGAGCACGTAGCCGCCGCTTCGTAGCGGCACGACGTTGTAGTTGTGCACGGTGCAGTTCTCGGTCGCGGTCTGCGGCCGCGGCAGCGTCCACTTGTCGAGCAGCGTTCCGATGGGTGTCCCGTCGTCCGTCGGGCCGTCCGTGTCGTAGAAGAAGAGGGACCTCTTGTCGGGATCGTCGGTGGCCTCGCACTCGGCCTGGACCCCCCCGCCGGGCTCGTGGCCGAAGATCAGGACCTGACCGTCGAAGCTGAACGCGGCGGAGTGCCCGATCGTGACGTTCGGCACGGTTTGGGAGTGGACCTCCACGGGATCTTCCAGATCGGCTGAGATGTCCCACAGCGTCCATCCGTTCCCCCCGGCGCATGCCGCCATCATTGCCTCGCCGAGGATCACTCCGGTGTCGTGGCAGCTCCGGCCTGCGGGCTCGAAGCGCACGTAGTTCGCGCCCTCCGGAGCGTCGAGAGGCACTTCGACGATGTCGATCCCCGGGCAGGCGCTGCTGGACGGGTTGTTGTAGATCAGCAGCCGGTCGTTGGCCACGTCGGGCACGCCCGTGGCCGTGTGCGACCCACACGCCGTGTCCACGCTGGCCACCAGCACCGGGTTGGACACGTCGCTGATGTCGAACACGTGGAGGCCTTCGAACCCCGCCGGCACCGTTTGGCCGTCGCAGGTGCGGCCAGCGGCCGGGGTGTTGGTGTTCCAAGAGCGCACGAGCACGTCGTCCCAGACCACGATGTCACCCTGGTCCCCGTCGCAGAACGTCCGGGAGACCTGTGTCGGGCTGTCCGGATCGCTGATGTCCCGGATGTTGAACCCGTCCCAGTTCCCCTGGAACGCGAGATCACCCCAGAAGGCGATGTCGGTGTGGATGTCCGGGTTGCCCACAGCGGGATTGATCAGGCTCGCCGGCTCCACGATGTGTCCCTTCGGGTGCACGTTCTTGGTGCGCGGGTCGGCTTCGTGACCGGCGAAGGCGGGGACTCCAAGAGTCACGAGCGCAGTAACGGCGAATAGGACTACAGCGAATCGGACGGCCCTTGTCACGCTGCCTCCTTTGGTCATCGGGTGCTCGATAGGCGACCTGCTGGGACCGCTCGGGGTGGGTCGCGGCCGGCGAATGCGCAGGCACCGACGACTTGCCGAGGGGCGTAGGGGGCGACGGCCCACCACCGTCCGTTCGGAGGTCTCTGCACGGGGGAAGAACCTCCCTCCGGAGCCTGTCCAATGGGCCACCCTAGTCAGTCGAGGTTCGATCGTGCAAATCGGCTGCGGCCGGAAACGGATCAGCCGACGCCGGCTCCCTTCAGGGCCCGGAGCTCCTTCCGCAGGTCGAGCACCTCGTCGCGGAGCCGGGCCGCGTACTCGAACCGGAGCTCCTTCGCCGCCTCGTGCATCTCCTCCTCCAGGCTCTGGATGAGGCGCTCCAGCTCCTCGGAGGGCATCTCCGGCCGCTCCCGGCGCCGCCGACTCCGGTCCGGTTCCGGGGCCGCGCCCTCCGCGGCCATTGTGAGGAGGATGTCCGAGACCTTCTTGCGGATCGACTGGGGGTCGATGCCGTGCTCGCGGTTGTACTCGGTCTGGATCTTCCGGCGGCGCTGGGTCTCGGAGATGGCCGCCCGCATGGAGTCGGTGACCTCGTCCGCGTACATCAAGACCTTGCCGTCCACGTTCCGCGCCGCCCTGCCAATGGTCTGGATCAGCGAGGTGTCCGACCGCAGGAACCCCTCCTTGTCGGCGTCCAGGATCGCGACCAGCGAGACCTCCGGCAGGTCCAGGCCCTCCCGTAGCAGGTTGATCCCCACCAGGACGTCGAACTCGCCGAGCCGGAGGTCCCGGAGGATCTCGATCCGCTGGAGCGTGTCGATCTCGGAGTGGAGGTACCGCACCCGGACCCCCATCTCCATCAGGTAGTCGGTGAGGTCCTCGGCCATCTTCTTGGTGAGGGTTGTCACCAGGACCCGCTGCCCGGCCTCGGCCCGCTTCCGGATCTCCTCGATGAGGTCGTCCACCTGGCCTCGGGTGGGGCGGATCTCGACCTCCGGGTCCACCAGCCCGGTGGGCCGAACGATCTGCTCCACGACCCGTTTGGACCGTCGAAGCTCGTACGGCGCGGGCGTGGCCGACATGAAGACGACCTGGTTCACCTTCTCCACGAACTCGTCGAACCGAAGCGGCCGGTTGTCCAGGGCCGAGGGCAGCCGGAACCCGAACTCGACCAGGGTCTCCTTGCGGGTCTTGTCTCCCTCGTACATCCCGTGGATCTGAGGCACGGTGACGTGTGACTCGTCGATCACGCACAGCCAGTCGTCGGGGAAGTAGTCGAGCAGCGTGTACGGGGCCTCACCTGGTTGCCGGGCGTCGATGTGCCGCGAGTAGTTCTCGATCCCCGAGCAGAACCCGGTCTCGCGGAGCATCTCCAGGTCGTAGTTCGTCCGCATCCGAAGGCGCTCGGCCTCCAGGAGCTTCCCCTGCGACTCCAGGGACGCCAGCCGCTCGTGCAGCTCCTCCTCGATGGTCACCAGGGCCTGCTTCATGCGGTCCTCGCTGGCCACGTAGTGCGAGGCCGGGTAGATCACGGTCTCGGGGACCTCGTTGAGCAGCTCGCCGGTGAGCGGGTCGAACCGGGCGATCCGCTCGATCGTGTCGTCCCACCACTCGATGCGGTAGCCGATCTGCTCGTAGGACGGGAAGACCTCGAGCGTGTCACCCTGCACCCGGAACGTGCCCCGGGTCCGGCTCACCTGGTTCCGCTTGTACTGGATGTCCACCAGGCGCTTGATGGAGAAGTCGAGGGGCAGGCGCACCCCCCGGATCGGCCGGAGGATCTGGCCCTCGTACTGCTCGGGAGAGCCCAGGCCATAGATGCACGAGACGCTCGCGACGATGAGCACGTCGCGACGGGTGTACAGGGCCGCCGTGGCCGAGTGCCGGAGCCGGTCGATCTCGTCGTTGATCGACGAGTCCTTCTCGATGTACGTGTCGGTCTGAGGGACGTACGCCTCCGGCTGGTAGTAGTCGTAATAGCTCACGAAGTACTCGACCGCGTTCTCCGGGAAGAACTCTCTGAACTCGTTGGCCAGCTGCGCCCCGAGCGACTTGTTGGGGGCGATGACCAGTGTGGGCTTCTGGACCCGCTCGATCACGCGGGCGATGGTGAAGGTCTTCCCGGTGCCGGTGGCCCCGAGCAGCGTGAGGTAGTCCTCCCCGGCCAGGACCCCCTCGGCCAGGCCCTCCACCGCGGAGGGCTGGTCTCCGGAGGGCTGGAAGTCGGCGTGGACCTTGAACGGCGACATCCCACCGATTGTAGGGCCGTTCGCCGACACGCCTACATCCGGCCCGCGTCGATGATGCTCTGGAGGAACCGCCGGGTCCGCTCCTGGCGGGGTTCGGTGAAGATCTGCTCGGGTGGGCCCTGTTCCAGGATGACGCCGGCGTCGAGGAAGCACACTCGCTTCGCGATGTCGCGGGCGAACCCCATCTCGTGCGTGGCGATGACCATCGTCATGCCCCCCGCGGCGAGCTCGCGGATCACATTCAGGACCTCGGCGACAAGCTCCGGGTCGAGCGCGCTCGTGACCTCGTCGAGCAGCATGATGTCCGGGTTCATCGCGAGAGCCCGCACGATCGCCACGCGCTGCTGCTGCCCGCCTGACAACCGGTCGGGGTAG
>JBOGVI010000110.1:0-4863 GCA_050692695.1 Actinomycetota bacterium | reverse complement strand
AACTTCGGGATCGTGACCTCGTTCGAGTTCCGCCTCCATCCGGTCGGTCCTGCCGTCCTGGGAGGCATAGTGGTGCATCCCTTGGCCACAGCCAAGGCCGCGCTCAGGTTCCACTCCGAGTACTCTCGGGCTGCCCCCGACGAGCTGTCGGTAGACGCCGCTTGCCTGACGTCGCCGGACGGTGATCCCGTGTTCGCCTTCTCCGTCTGCTATATCGGATCCATCGAGGAGGGCGAGCGGGTGCTAGAGCCGCTCCGTCGGTTCGGTCCGCCGCTCGTCGATCAGATCCGGCCGCTCCCGTACATCGACGTCCAGAGCGCAGCCGACGCGTTGTTTCCTAAGGGCCTCCGCTACTACTGGCAGTCCCACTTCCTCGGGAAGATCAGCGACGACGCTGTCGACGCCACCGTGGGCCACTTCGCCACGGTCCCATCTACTCGGTCGGTCATCGTCTTCCAGCAGTACGGCGGGGCCGTGGGCCGTGTCGCCCGAGGAGAGACGGCCTTCTGGCACAGAGACGCCGAATACGACGCCTTTGCCGCATCGATCTGGGAGGACCCCGGCGACGCGTTCGACATGCATAGGCAGTGGGTCCGCGACTGGTGGGAGGTGCTGCGCCCCTCTTCCCTCGGAGGCGAGTACGTCAACAACCTCGGCGACGAGGGCGAGGACCGTGTCCGGGCCGCGTACGGGGAGAATTACAGCCGTCTGGTCGCCGTCAAGGAACAGTACGACCCGACCAATGTCTTCCGGCTCAACGCGAACATCAAGCCCCGTGCCTCAAAGGCGTGAACAGGATGCAGCATGATCGGACCCCGCCTGCGTCGCCGATACGGCACGAACGTGGCGCGATGCCGCGAGCCCGCCCGGATGGCACTTCGTGCCCCGCCGCCGAAGTCATGGCTGAGGACGAACCACATCGGGCTGCGACACGCGCGGAGGCAGAGGGCCTTCCAGGGCGTGAACTGGTACGCCCCCGCAAGGGCGATGACCGCCCCCGCCGTCGCCGGCAGCCAGCGGGAGTTGACGGCGGCAGCCGAGAGGTGACGGAACCCCGCCAGCGCGGCGAGCGGGACCACGCCGATCGCCACCCACACCGCCAGGTAGGCTCTGGGGCCCGAGGGGTCACCCAGGGATCGGAGACATCCTCAGCGCCCTCACCTGCTGAGCCTGGATTGATCTAGCGGCACCTCTCCATCTGCTAACCAACGACTAATCGCTTCGACGAGCGGCTTCGGCGGCCAGTCCAGCTCTCGAGGTCAGCCCCAACTTTCCAGAAGCATGGGAGACGTGCGCCTGGACGGTTCGTCGGGAAAGGAACATTGATTCGGCAATCTGGGAGTTCGACATCCCCCGGGCCACCAGGTTCGCGACGCTGCGTTCGGTCTCCGTGAGGGCTTCCCAACCGCTCCTCGCTTTCTGGACCCTCGGAGTCCCCGCCGGATACCGAGGGCGCGCAATCGCGCCTCACCTTGAGCCGCGAGCCGTGAGGCTCCAGCTCGATCGTAGAGCTCCAGCGCCTCATAGAGGAGAGGACGAGCCTCGTCCATCCTGGCTGCTTCGGCGAGGGCCGCAGCAGCATCCTCACAGGCAAGTGCTCGGGCAATTGGCCGGGGGCCCTGGCGGTACGCGGCCACGGCTTCCAACAAGGGCCCGGGGCGATCCTCCAGAAGCCCTCGGCAGCGAAGCGCGGAGCCACGCAGCGTCGCCATGCTGGGATTGTCCGAAGCCACCCCCTCCACTGCGATCACGACTTCTTCGGCCCGGACGAGGTCGCCGATGGCCAACGAAAGGCGCACGAGATCCGGGCCGATCAGCCCGCACTCGGACCGGATGCCCGCTCGCGCGCAGAGAGCCCAACCTTCCGAGAGCACCCCAAACGCTGCCTCCGGCTGCCCTTTCGCCTCGAGGAGCAGAGCTCGTGCCCACATCATCCAGACAAAATGGAATTGCGGGCCCGAGCCTTCGAACTCCTGCTCCGCGGCAGAAACGGCCTCCTCGGCCACTTCCAACTCCGTTTCGGTAGAAGGCAACGAGAGATTTCACGCTGTAAAGCTGATGAAGCCCAGACGCGTGCCGATCTCCTCGGCGAGGTCGAGGCCGGCCTGGAACTCAGCCAGGGCGTCGTCCCACTTGCCGGAGACGAAGTGGGCAGCCGCGGCCACCCCGTGGTAGAGGGGAAGATTCCATTTGGCCCCCAGTTCCTCCGAGACGCGGCGCCCTTGTTGGATGTCCTCCCGAGCTTCGTCGAGCCGGTCGAGATCCCAGAGGCATGCGGCTCGAAAAAGCCTCAGGTGGAAGCGGTGCGCCTCTCGGTTCCTGCTGCGATCAGCGAGCTCCACCGCCCGGTTGGCGAGGGCGAGAGCATGTTCCAGCCGCGCTTGCATGTTCTCCACCATCGCCTGGGTGATGAACGAGATGCACAGGCCAACCTGGTCGCCGATGCGCTCGGCGGCGTCTTTGGCTTGCTGCGCCGCAGGCCGGGCCGAGGCCGCGAGTGCCTGGAACTGCACGCGTTCTCTGTCCGAGAGGGTGGGCGACGTGATCGCTTGGTCCGCCTCCCCCAGGGCTTCTCGTACCCGCCCTCGGGCCAGGATCGAGTGGAACAGGCCCATTCTCAGCGTCCCCTCCATGGAGGGATCGTGGTCTCTGGCCAGAACCTCCCGACAGGTCGTTTCGGCCTCCAGTATCCGTCCCGACCAGACGAGGCTGACCACCCGCTCGGCCAGGAGCACATCTCGCGCCGGATCAGAAGGAAGGCAGAGGGCGAGCGCCCGCTCCAGGAGGTCCGCAGCTACCGCGGGGGCTCGATGACCCGCCTCCCGAGCGGCCTGGCGGAGCCAGGAAACGGCCTGTTGGTCTCCGGGCGAGGCGCCGCGAGCGACATGTTCGGCGAGCTGCCCCACCGGGACACCAGCAGACGCGAAGACACGGGCGGCCTCAAGGTGAAGGCCGGTTCGGACCGCAAGCGGGAGATCCTCGTAAAGCGCCTCCCGAAGAAGGTCGGCCCTGAAGGCGAGGCGTCTGCCTTCCTCGCGGAGGATCCCGGCGCGCAGGCACTGACGGAGAGGTGTCATCAGTCTGACCGCTGGGGTGCCCAGGACGAGGGACAGGTCGGCGACCGTGAAGCTCGCTCCCAGGATCGAGGCGACCCTGAGGACCTCCAGGGTCTCTTCCGGCAGGAAGCTCAACCGGTGGAGGATGATGAGCGCCAGTGAGGAGGGGAGGCCACCCGGCTCGATCTCCGGGCGTCCCTCCTCCGAAAGCTTGATGGCGTCGCTGCCCTCGAGGGCCAACAGCAACTCGGTGACGAAGAGCGGGCTTCCGCCGGCACCGTCGAGTTGTCGCTGCAGCTTGGGGCCCGGCTCGGCCCCGAGCAGTGCCGTCGCGAGCGTGCCGACCTCCTCCTGGTCGAGTGGTGCCAGCAGCACGTGCGCGGCGCCACGGCTGCGGACGCTCACGATCAGATGCTCGAGCAGCGTGGGTCGGGGAAGCGACGGCATGTCCAGAGGAGCGCCAGGGGCAGATGGGGGACGAGCCGCGCGAGGCGGTGGAGAACCAAGAGTGTTGCGGGGTCGGCCCACTGGAGGTCCTCGATCGCCATTGCGGTGGGGGCCCGGGCGCACAAGTCCTCCACGAGGCTGAGGACGGCCTCCATCAACCGGAACTCGAATGCTGGGGCGTCGACGAAGACTGGCGCGCTTTGCGCCGACCGGGCCCCGCCGAGCAGAAGGCGCCCGACCGTCGCCAGGCCCTCATCGGGAGAAGCGGGATCGATCTCCAGGCAGTCGGCAATGACACCGAACGGACGTCTTGCCTCCAGTTCCTCCGCCGAACCAAAGAGGACCTGAAGGCCAAGGTCCCGGGCCCGGCTCAGCGCCTCCTCCACCAGGCGGGTCTTTCCGATACCCGCCTCCCCCTCGATCAAGATGAGACCGCCGGTGCCTCCGGCAAGTCGCTCAAGGTGAGACGCCACCAGACCGATTTCGGTCGAGCGTCCGACCATGGGGGGTTGACGTTCCCCAGGGAGGGTGGTCTTCGACCCCTGCAACGCCCCCATGGACCTCGCCCTCGGCCAACCTAGCTGTGGTTTCGAGGCTACCGCCTGCCACAAGGGCCGCGCGGTCCTGCCGACAGCAAATGCAAAGAGTGTCCAAATGGCCGATGTTTCGGGGGCTGCCACTCGCCAGACTTCGGATCAACATCCGAAGCTGCTGCATCGAGGAGGCAACGATGTACGACGTGATCGTCGTGGGCGCCCGGTGCGCTGGGTCTCCCACGGCCATGCTGCTCGCCCGCAAGGGCTACCGGGTCCTGCTCGTCGACAGGACGAACTTCCCGAGCGATACCGTCTCCACCCACGCCATTCACAATTCCGGGGTGGCTCGTCTCAAGAGCTGGGGCCTCTTGGACAGGGTCGTGGCCTCGGGCTGCCCGCCGGTCCTGAAGTACGTCTTGCACATGGGGCCGATCACCCTCGCCGGCGCCCCCCCTGCGGCCGACGGCGTCGCCGAGGCTCACGCACCGAGACGCACCGTCCTCGATGCGATCCTCGTTGAGGCGGCCGCCGAGGCCGGCGCAGAAGTCCGGGGCGGGCTATTCGTCGAGGAGATCCTGAGGGACAAGGACCGCGCCGCGGGTATCCGGGGCCGCCTCAACGGCGGGGCGGTCCTCACCGAGAAGGGCCGCCTGGTCGTAGGTGCGGACGGCGTGCACTCGGTCGTTGCTCGAGTGGTGGGCGCTTCCCTCTACAACGTGCAGCCCTCGCTCGCGTGCTACTACTACAGCTACTGGAGCGGAGTCTCACTCCCGGACTTCCACCTGCACCTCGTCGAAAGTCGTTTCCTTCTAGCCGTGCCGACC
>JBOGVI010000109.1:0-1644 GCA_050692695.1 Actinomycetota bacterium | reverse complement strand
GGCCGCGGGGCACCGGAGCCGACGGGCGCGCGGAGTCGATCGACGAGATGACGCACGCCGACCAGCTATTAGGGTATCTGGAGGGGCGTCCCCCAACGGGCAGAAGCTCGGCAGGGTGAACGTCGGCGAGACGGTTCAGCCCCGGGATCGAAAGCGCGGCATGATCTCGCCGGCGAACCGTTCAAGCTGATCGAGATCGTCCTCCAGCGTCATGAGGACGAAATACTGGAATCCGGTTCGCTCCAGGTCGGCGATCCGCTCCAGGATCTCCGCCGTTGTTCCGAAGAGGTAGCTCCGCTGGAGGTCCTCAAACGATCGGTGCGTGCCCATGACTCGCGCGAATGGCTGCCGTTGCTGACGCACCGCTTCGCCGTGATCGTTCGTGTCCACGAGGTGGAGACAGTTGTAGTGCCCGTACCGGAGGGTATCGGGGTCGCGGCCCTTCCGCTCCAGGTATGCGCGAATCGTGTGCAGGTCCTGAGTGACCATCTCAGGGCTAGCATCGCCTCGGGCCAGCCAACCGTCGGCGGTCGCGATTCGCTCGAGCACCGGGGTCGCCATGTAGGGCTTGTCGGACGACGAGCGGCTCTCGAGCTTCGATCCGCCGGCGACCCAGAGCTCCGGAAATCGCGGCGGCCGGGGCATGATCGTGGCGTGCGCAAACCGGTAGAACCGACCGTCGAACGTGACGTCGGATTCGGTGAGCAGACGGCGCAACGCCGCGAGGATCTCGTCCGTCCGGGCGCCCCGTTCCGCGAGCCGCAGACCGAGCGACTCGAACTCGTACCGGTCCCAGCCGGGAGCGACGCCGAGGACGAAGCGGCCCTGCGAGAGGGAGGACAGCGTCTGAATCTGGCGGGCGAGCGTGAGCGGGTGGTAGTAGGGGAGCACGAGCACGCCTGTGCCGAGACGAATGCGGGTCGTGACACTCGCGGCATACGTCAGACAGAGCAGCGGGGACATCCAAGCGGTGCCATAATGCCCCGCGACCACGAAATGTTCGCTGACCCAGAGGGCATCGAAGCCGAGCCCTTCGGCGCGCTGGGCGAAGTCGCGGATGCGAGTAACCTGATCAAACGCGAGGTCCGGCCAGGCGTACGTCGGGAGGTAGACGCCGAACTCCACTTCGGTCTCCTCTTGATGAGCGGGTGGGTCTCGCCCCGCTCGGGTACCGTCCCCTCGGCCTCGGTGGACACCCACCGAGGTGAGCTCAATGGGAGTTCTGGGTCTGGGTCTGCTCGGTCTTCACGCATGGACCGGTCAGCTCGAGGTGGCCTTAGTCCTCGCGTTCGTAGTCTTTGCGGGTTTGGTTCCCCACCGCGTCTACAAGCGCAGGCGACCGGCTTCCTATCGGCAAAACCCCTGAGTCGCCAGTTGCTCGTCGCGCCGATCCATCTATGCCCGTTCCAGGATCGGTCTGATCTAAGGGCACACGAACCCTCGACGCATCCCGACCGAGCTCGGGGTATAAAGAGTCACCAACCGATCACGCCAGCTATTTCTGGTTCTTCCGGGTTTGCAGTGGGTACCCGTCTGACGGGCCTGGCCAGCTGAGGCCCAAGGCGTCGGGGACTCTCAGCCGAGCGGGTGACCCCGGGGACGGCGGCGGCCCGGCGAGGAGGATTGCCCTCCGCGGCCGTGCGG
>JBOGVI010000108.1:0-4385 GCA_050692695.1 Actinomycetota bacterium | reverse complement strand
GGCCTTCATCGAGGCCACCCGGTCCCTGCTGCGGCTCGGCGAACGCGGGGAGCTGGCCCGCCGCATCCTGGACGGCGTGAAGTGCCCGGTCCTGGTGATCCACGGCTACGGCGACCGGTTGGTGCCGGTGGCATTCGCCCAGGCTGCCATCGAGAGCCACGAGAACTGGCGGGTGCGCCTGCTCCCTCGCGTGGGCCACGTCCCGATGATCGAGGACCCCGACCGGTGGATGGCCGCCGTGACCGGCTGGCTGGACGAGGTCGTCGCCCCGGGGTCCTCGCCGACTTCCTAGACGCCGGCGGCCTTGCAGAGCTCGTCGAGCGACTCGTCGATGGCCAGGGCCAGCAAGTGGATGTCGGGCATCCCGTCCCAGTCGCCGGTCAGGCCGAACGCCATGGTGCCTCCGAGCGACGAGCACGCGATCGAAAGTGCCGAGTTCTCCCCGAGCGGCATCGACGGGTAGCTCGCCACGAGCCTCGCGCCGGCCAGGTACATGGGCTGCTGGGGACCGGGGATGTTCGACACGACGAGGTTGAACCACGCGCCTCGAGAGACGAGCCGGGCCGCACCGGCGAGCAGCCCTCCGGGAGCGTAGGCGCCGAGACTGATGATGGCGTCGGCTCCCATCGCCATCATCGACTCCTTCAGGTGCCGCGTCCCCTTTCGGACCTCGGCCAAGCACCGCTTCGGGGACATTGCCCCGACCGGGACGTCCACGAACGCCGGCGCCACGCGGTTGCCGGCGCCGCCCTCCCCGGACGCCCGCACCGAGACGGGCACCATGACCCGGAGCGTCCGGCCCCGGGTGGGTTCCTTCCTCGCCTTCAGCACATCGTGGAGGGCGCGGGCCACCACCGTCAGCACGACGTCGTTCACCGTGCCGCCGAGCGCGTCCTTCACGTCCTTGAACCGCTGGAGCGGCGCCTCGGTCATGGCGAACCTCCGGTTGGGACCGATCCTCACATCGAGCGGGCTCTCCGGCCGAGCCCCCATGTCGAAGATGCTCCGCACGCCCGTGGCGATGACGCCGAGGCCGAAGGCGGTCGTCGCGGGTGCGCGGACCACTTGGTCCACCGCGTTGACGAACGCCCGCACCGGATGGGTGAGCTGCCCGAGAACGGCCTCGCGGAGGAGGTCGGCCGGCCCGGGCTCAAGCTCTGGGTTCCAGGGCAGAGCGGGCGGCGGCTCCGGCGGCACGGGCTCCACGTCGTAGACGGCCGCCGCGAGCTGCATCCCGGAGACGCCGTCGAAGATGGCGTGATGGACCTTGAGGAGTGCGGCCACGTGCCCGCCCTCGAGCCCCTCGATCACGTACAGCTCCCAGAGCGGCTTGGTACGGTCGAGCGGTCGCGACAGGACCCGCTGGACGTAGTCGGTGAGCTCGCGCCGTCCGCCGGGCGATGGCAGGCCCGCGCGCCGGACGTGGAAGTCCAGGTCGAAGCGGGCGTCGTCCACCCACACCGGGAGCGCGACGTTCCCGGGGACCATCATCACCTTCTGCCTGAACCGGCGCGCCAGGTGGATCCGAGAGGCGATGACGGCGGCCACATCCTCGGACCGCAGCCGGCCGTCCGGGCGGGTGGACGGGTCGAAGACGGACAGCGCTGCTACGTGCATGTGCATGGCCGGCCGCTCCAGGTACAGGAACGACGCGTCGAGCGCGGATAGTCTCTCAGGGGCCATCGAGTCCCCACCGTATCGCGACCGGCCCCGGGCGGGAACGGGTGCTATCGTCCGCGCCGTCGATGGTGCGCCCTCGCCTCCGCTGGCCGTTCGCCCTGGCGTTCCTGGTGGTCTTGGTCGTCCCGGCATGGGCCCGGGGACAGGAGGAGAGTTCCGCCCGCATCGAGGCCATCGACAGCGTCTTCTCCCCACGGATCGTTCGGGTTCCCGTGGGCGGGACCGTGAAGTGGACGAACGACGGTCGAAGCATCCACGACGTCACGGCGGACGACGGATCGGTCTCTTCCGGAGACCTGGAGCCGGGCGGCTCGTTCATGCTGACGTTCCCAACCGCCGGAGCCTTCGCCTACCACTGCTCCTACCACGGCTCACAGGGCGCGGGGATGGTCGGGGTGGTGCTGGTGGGTGGCACGGTACCGCCCGGCCCGATCGGCGGGGTCGGCCCGGGCCGCGAGCCGCCGCCAGCGACACCTGGGCCGACCGTCCGCGTTCCACAGGATCGGCCCACGATCCAGGAGGCCGTGGACGAGGCGGAGCCGGGTGGCCTCGTACTGATCTCCCCCGGCGTCTATGAGGAGGCGGTGGTGGTGACGACCCCGTTCCTCACCATCAGGGGGGCCGACCGGAACGAGGTGATCCTTGACGGCGCGTTCCGTCTAGACAACGGCATCCAGGTCATCGAGGCGGACGGGGTGGCCATCGAGAACATGACCGCCCGCCACTACCTGTTGAACGGGTTCCTTTGGTCGAGCGTGTACGGCTACCGCGGGTCCTACCTCAGCGCGTACAACGACGGCGATTACGGGATCTTCGCGTACGACTCGCGGTACGGCCAGCTCGAACACTCCTACGCGAGCGGGCACCCGGACGCCGGCTTCTACATCGGGCAGTGCGACCCCTGCCACGCGGTGATCACCGACGTGCTCGCCGAGAACAACGCGCTGGGGTTTTCCGGGACGAACGCCAGCGGCGACCTCGCCATCATCAACTCCGAGTGGCGGGACAACATGAACGGCATCCTCCCGAACACGCTGGACACCGAGGAGCTGCCGCCCCAGCACGACATCCTGATCGCCGGCAACTGGGTGCACGACAACGGCAACCGCGACGCGCCGGCCGAGTCCCTCCAGTACGCGGCGTTCGGCACGGGGATCGCCATCACCGGCGGCCGGGGGAACGTCGTGACCGAGAACCTGGTAGAGGGCCACGAGCGGTTCGGAATCCAGGTCCTCCCCATGGCCGACGAGAACCTTTGGGTCACCGAACATAACCAGATCACCGACAACGTGGTCCGCAACTCGGGCATCGGCGACCTGGCGCTGTCGGCGCCGTCCGGCGGCGGTGACTGCTTCTCCGGCAACGACTTCTCGACCAGCCTGCCTCCCGCCATCGAGCAGCAGTTCGGGTGCGGCTTCTCCCCGAACGCGCTGGGCGGAGGGAACCTCGGAAGCACGTTCGACACGCTGGTGCGTTTCGTGCAGAGCGGCAGCGGAGACTTCCCGCACGGGGACTGGAGGACGGCGCCGGAGCCACCGCGCCAACCTCGGATGTCCCGCGCAAGGAACGCCCCGCCCGACCCCGCGGTCGCCGAGATCGCGGTGCCCGAGCCGCTCCCACGCATCCGCGACGCGCGCACGCTCGTCGCGCGACCGTCCGACCGCATCGACCAGGAGGTGACCGTGTTGGGCTTCCCGCTCGCCACGACGTGGTGGGGGCTGCTGATCGGCTTGTACGGCTACGCGCTGCCCCTCATCCTGTACTCGGCCTGGGTTTCCATCGCGCTCTGGGACCTCGTTCGGCAAGACCTCTTGCCGGACCGCACGCGCGTGGTGTGGATGGCCGTCGTGCTCCTGATCCCGCTCCTCGGGCCCATCGGCTACTACGCGATCGGGCGGTCCCCCATCCAGCGATCGCTCCGATGGATGCTGGTGGTCGGCGGTCTTGGCGTGTACGTGCTGCTCGCGGCTCTGGGGTTCATTGTCGGCTCGATCTAGGGGAAGGAAGGACCGTGCCATACGACGAGAAGCTCGCCGCCCGGGCGCGCGCCATACTCGCCGAACGCTCCGGCGTGAAGGAGCAGAAGATGTTCGGCGGTGTCGGCTTCATGCTCGGCGGCAACATGTGCTGCGGCGTCCACGGGAACGAGCTGATCGTTCGGGTGTCGCCCGAGGAATCCGACGAGGCCGTGGCTGACCCGCACGTCAGGCTCATGGATCTCACGGGCAAGCCCATGAGGGGGTGGCTCCTCGTTTCCCCCGAAGGGATCCGGACCGAGAAGTCGCTCAGGGCATGGGTCGATCGGGGCGTCCGCTTCGCCGGGTCCCTGCCCAAGAAGACGAAAAGCATGAGGAAGCGCTGAGGCGGCCGCTACCTGCCGTAGGGTGGCCCCCGGCGCGAAAGGGGCGAACGATGATGCAGGACGATGCGGCCATCACGGTCGAGGGCCTGACCAAGCGGTTCGGCTCGGTGGTGGCCCTCGGCGGCATCGATGTCAAGGTCTCAGCCGGAACCGTGTTCGGGCTCCTCGGGCCGAACGGCGCGGGCAAGACCACGGCCATCCGCATCCTCACCACCATCCTCACTCCCGATGACGGCCGTGCCGAGGTCCTCGGCCACGATGTTGTTCGTGAGGCCGAGGCGGTGCGCTACCGGATCGGGCTGGCCGGCCAGTTCGCCGCGGTCGACCCGAACCTCACGGGCCA
>JBOGVI010000107.1:0-14452 GCA_050692695.1 Actinomycetota bacterium | reverse complement strand
CGCTTTTCGTGACCTGAGACGAGGAACTGCTGCTCTCGGCCGGCCACCTCCTGCTCGTGCCGCCGGGCGTTCGCCACAGCTTCGTGTGGGACCAGCGACGTGCCAGCCGGCATGGGTACGTGCACTTCCACCCGGAGCACGTCGACGAACGAGATGCCATCCCGTTCCGACTGCGTCGGATGACGGAGCACGACCCGTTGGCCGGCCTATGCGCCTACCTGATCTGGCTGGGTCGCGAACAGCCGGACGGCTGGGAGCGACAGGTGAAGCACACCCTACGGTTCCTGTTGCCGCTGTTCACCTCCTGGTCCCTGCCCGGTGACGACGTGCGTCCGCTGCTACCGGCTTCCTTGTCCGCCGTCCTCGACCACCTCCGGCGCGAGTGGTCACAGATGCCGCTCCGCCGCGTCGGCATCGATGAGCTCGCCTCCGCCGCCCGTGTGTCACGCAGCTACCTCAACTGACTGTTCCAGGCGGAGTTCGGGATCAGCGCCGCCGCGGGACTGGAGGGCCTTCGCTTCTCCCGAGCGGAAACGCTGTTGACCCGAACGGACATGACGATCAGCTCGATCGCCCACCAGTGCGGGTTCGCCGACCTCTATCACTTCTCTCACCGCTTCGCCCGCCGCTACGGGGTGCCGCCCAGTGTGTTCTGAGCCGTGGGAACTCCTCCCTTCTCGGTGCTGGATCAGCCCGGGGTGCGACGGCTCGCTCACGCCCTTTGGAATTAGCGGGTCCGCTCGCGGCCGATGAGGAACCCACCAGAGTTGGCGCTTGTCCTACGGTGGCGCACAATCCTCCAACGGACTGCCGTCCGGTCTGAAGAACGTCCGTCGCCCGTCACGCTGTGCACTCAGAACCCGTGGTGAGCCAGTCGATGGTGAGCCCCGGCTGCCGATCTCGGCCGGTGTCGGGGCCCGCTCGGCCAGCAGGAGGTCGGCCGCTCGCTCCTCACCGAAGTCGGGTTCGAGCTGGTCGCCGCCCGCGAAGCGCCAGGCCCTCCGCCTGGAGCCCCTCGAGCGCGGAACGGACCGTGCTTATGCGGTACGCTATCGAACGTGCGTTCGATTCTGCAGTGATCCAGGTTACTTGCGGCCGGATTCCCACGTTCGTGGTGGCGATTCTCCGAAACGACCCGGCCTTTGACTTAGGGCCGACGATGGTGGTAGCCGTAGTCCTCCGGGGGTAGCGCACGTCCCCATCACCCGCCATACTCCATCCCCCAGAAGGACTACGGGAGGGGGACGCGATGAGGGGCCGGATGGGATTGTTGGCGGCGACGACGGTGCTCGCCGTGCTACTCGGCGGGCTGGCGGCTCACGCGGAGTCGCCAACCGAGGTCAGGGGCACGCCGGAGCGCGACCGCATCACGGGAATGAACGGCGCACAGATCATCTACGGGCGGGGCGGCGACGACATCATCAATGGGGGAAAGGGACCGGACGTCATCTACGGGGGCCTCGGCAACGACCGCCTGACGACCGGCAAGGGCGGCGCGACCGAGGCGGCGTACGGGGGCCGCGGCAACGACCTGCTGAAGGACTACGCGAGCGGCCAGTCCCCCGGGCTCCTGGTTGGCGGACCGGGACGCGACATTTGCATCGGGGACAAGCACGACACGTTCCGAGGGTGCGAGGTCGTCAAGCTCCGCCCGCACTGGGAGTAGCCGAAAGCTTCGTTTCGCCCGCCCCGGACCTGCCTTGACGAGCCGCCCCTAGAACCGTCGCGCGCCGGTGAGGCAGACTATTGCCGGCATGCCGGGGACGGACGACTTCGAGCGGGCGATCGACGAGCTGTTCGTCGCGCCGCCCGAGGCCTTCACCGAGGCGCGGAACGCGCTCGCGAAGCGCCTCAAGGAGGAGGGAGATGCCGGAGCGGCCCGTCGGGTTGGGGCACTGCGCAGGCCGGTGAGATCCGCGTGGGCCGTCAACCGGCTCGTCCACGAGGACGCGTCTGCCGTCGAGGAGCTGCTGACGGTCGGCGAGCAGCTCCGGCTGGCCCAGCGGCGAGCCCTGTCGGGCGGGGGAGCCGACGAGCTACGGGAGCGGTCCGAGGAGCGGCGCAAGCTCGTGACCGGCCTGACCCGGCGGGCCGCACGCGCCCTGGGCGAGGCGCCCACCGCGGCGTTGATCGAGGAGATCGCCGACACGTTCGAGGCCGCTTCGGCCGATGAGGACGCCGCGCGCCAGGTGCTCGAGGGTCGGCTGTCCAAGCCGTTCGCACGGCCGGCCGGCTTCGGAGATGTAGTCGGCCTGAAGGTCATTGAGGGACCTAGCACCGAGTTGGAGTCCGGGCCACCGGCCGAAGAAATGGCACGCGAACGCGAGGTTCGGGCGGCCGAACGACGGGAACGAGATGCGCGCGAACGCACCGAGCGGTTGCGCGCGGAGGTGGCAGCCCTGGAGGAGCGCTTGGCCGAGCGGAGGGTAAAGCTGGGGGCGGCCGAGGCCGAGGCGCGCGGCGCCGCGGTGGAGCTCGAGCAACTGCGCAACTGAACCTTCGGCCGGGAACCGCCGCATCGCTCATGTACCATCGTTCGCACCATGCGCAGGTACGACCCCAGCGTGATCGAGCCAAAGTGGGCTGAGGTCTGGGAGCGGGAGGGTCTGAACCGGGCCGACGACCAGGACGAGTCCCGTCCCCGCTTCTACGCGCTTGACATGTTCCCCTACCCCTCGGGCGACCTGCACATGGGCCACGCCGAGGCTTTCAGTGGCGGCGACGTGGTTGCCCGGTTCGCCTGGATGCGGGGCCGGAACGTGCTACACCCCATCGGGTGGGACGGGTTCGGGCTCCCAGCCGAGAACGCCGCCATCAAGCGGGAGATCCACCCCAAGGAATGGACGTACGCCAACATCGAGCAGCAACGTCGCTCGTTCAAGCGGATGGGCATGTCGTTCGACTGGTCCCGCCAGTTCAACACGTGCGACCCCGAGTACTACCGGTGGACGCAGTGGCTGTTCGTCAAGTTCTTCGAACGGGGCCTGGCCTACCGGAAGCTGGCCCCGGCCAACTGGTGCCCCAACGACCAGACCGTCCTGGCCAACGAGCAGGTGATCAACGGGGCTTGCGAGCGGTGCGGGACCGCCGTGATCCGCAAGGACCTGACCCAGTGGTTCTTCAAGATCACGGACTACGCGCAGCGGCTCTTGGACGACGTGAACGAGCTGGTGGACTGGCCCGAGCGGGTCATCACCATGCAGCGGAACTGGATCGGCCGGTCCGAGGGGGCCTCCGTCGAGTTCGAGATCGCCGAGACCGGCGACCGGGTCGAGGTGTTCACCACTCGTCCCGACACGCTCTGGGGCGTGACCTTCTTCGTCTTCGCGGTGGAGCACCCTTTGGTCACGAAGCTGGCCGAGGCCGGCAGTTCGGGGACGGAGGCCGGGCAGCTCGCCGACCGCCTCCAGGCCACCCCGCTCACAAGCCGTGAGCAGGCGGAGAGCCGGGAGGGCGTCCCCCTGGGGGTCCACGCGGTGAACCCGGTGAACGGGGAGAAGGTGCCCTGCTTCGTGGCGCCCTACGTGCTGATGGAATACGGCACGGGCGCCGTCATGGGCGTCCCCGCGCACGACCAGCGCGACTTCGAGTTCGCCCGGGAGCACGGCCTGCCGATCCGGGTGGTGATCAAGCCCGAAGGGGCGGAGGCCGAGGAGGCCCTGGCGGTGACTTGCCACGAGGGCTCCGGAGTCATGGTGAACTCGGGGCCCTTTGACGGCGTGCGCTCGCCGGAGAGCATCTCGGCGGTGACCCGGTGGCTGGAAGAGCAGGGCAAGGGCATGGCCGCAGTGACCTACCGGCTGCGCGACTGGCTGATCTCGCGCCAGCGGTACTGGGGCGCGCCGATCCCGGTCATCCACTGCGAGGACCACGGCGAGGTCGCGGTCGCCGAGGACGACCTCCCCGTCTTGCTCCCGGAGGACGTCGACTTCCGCCCCGGCGGCGAGTCGCCCCTGGCCCGCCACCAGGGGTTCGTGAACACGACGTGCCCGATGTGCGGGAAGCCGGCCCGGCGTGACACCGACACGATGGACACCTTCGTCGATTCGTCCTGGTACTTCTTCCGGTACTGCTCGCCCCACGAGGCCGGCCGCGCGTTCGATCCTCAGATGGTGGCCCGATGGATGCCCGTGTCGCAATACACGGGCGGCGTGGAGCACGCCATCCTGCACCTGCTGTACTCGCGGTTCTTCACCAAGGTCCTGTGCGACATGGGCCTGGTCGGATTCACCGAGCCCTTCCCCCGCCTGATGAACCAGGGCCAGGTGATCTACGGGGGCGCTTCGATGTCGAAGTCCAAGGGCAACATCGTGGAGCCGATGCCGTTCGTGGAGCGGTGGGGTGCCGACACGATGCGCCTGACCATGCTGTTCGCCGGACCCTTCGAGGACGACATCGACTGGAAGCTGATCGAGCCCGATCCCGACCGGCGCCCCGCCATGAACGGCTGGCTGGGGCGGGTGCACGCGGCCGTGTTCGAAGCTGCGGAGCGCGACGCCCCCCAACCGGAGCGGCTCACCCGGCTGGCGCACCGGACCATCAAGGCAGCCACCGAGGACATGGAGCGGTTCCGGTTCAACGTGGCCATCTCCAAGTGCCAGATTCTGTCGAACGAGATCCGGGCGGCCTTGGACGCCGGGCAGGGGGCGCGCCAGGCCGCCGCGGCGCTGGTTCAGCTGCTCGCCGCGATGGCCCCGTTCCTGGCCGAGGAGCTGTGGCGGGAGGCCCTGGGGAACGGGACCAGCGTCCACGTCTCCTCGTGGCCCACCTTCGACCCGGAGCTCGCCCGCGAGGATCGGGTGACGATGGTGGTGCAGGTCGACGGGAAGGTCCGCGACCGCATCGAGATGGACGCGGGCGCGACCGAGGAGGCCTGCCGCGAGCTCGCCCTGGCCTCGAAGAAGGCTCGCCGGTTCCTGGAGGGACGGGAGGTCCGGCAGGTGGTGGTCCGGGCTCCGCGCTTGGTCAACATCGTCACCTCGGGCTGACGCAACCCTCGGTTCAGCCCGCCCTCGCCTGCGCCGATACCACTGTTGGGTCCTCCCGCGAGGTATCCCTGTCGTCGCATGCGAGGTGAGGGGTTCATGGGCGGGTCCGGGACCTCCGGGACCGAGAGGGTTCGGGGTGGGCTGAGCCCCGAGGAGCTCCGAACGGAGCGCTCGGTTGCGCTCATCCGCATGGCGGTCGTGCTCGTGGTGGCCATCGTGTACCTGAACTCGGGTGGGATGGCGCGGATCACCGGCCGGCTCGCGGTATCCATCCTGGCCCTGGCCGCCCTGTACAGCGTGTGGTCGCTCCTGGCCCGTCCGCACGAAACCGTGTGGGCGAACCGGTTCCGGGCCGCGGTCTTCCTGGCCGACGCTGTCCTCATCACCATGTGGTGCCTCGCCACCGGGGGGCCGGCCAGTGAGTACTGGGCCTTGTACCTGATCGCGATCATCGCGGTCGCGATGCGATTCGACGTGCTCGAGACCCTATTCTCGGCGCTCGGTCTCGCGGTGCTGTACGTGCTGGTCATGAGCGTCTCGGGTGGGCTGTCCCGCACCGCCCTGCTCTCGCGGCCGGCGCTGATGCTCATCACCGGCTGGGCGGTCGGTGCGCTGGCCAAGCAGCGCCGGACCAACCAGGACCAGCGCGAGGTGCTGGTCCAGATCGCGGAAGACCGGTCTCGGGCGCTGGCGGAGGAGCAGGCCATGGTAACGCGCCTTCGGGAGGTGGATCTGGCCAAGACCGAGTTCGTGGCCGTGGCCGCGCATGAGTTGCGCACGCCCCTCGCCACGATCCTGGGCGTGATGGGAACCCTCCGAACGCACCGCGACGACCTCGATCCGTCGATCCGGGAGGAGCTGCTCGAGGGGGCCCAGGTCCAGGCCCAACGCCTGGCCCGGTTGGTGGAGGACCTCCTCACCGTCTCTCGCATCGAGGACGGCGCGCTTCGCCTCGACGTTCGGCCGGCGAACCTGGGGGAGATGATCGCCGAGGCGGTGCAGGCCTCGGCGACTGCCGACATCGTCCGGGTGGAGCTGAACGGGATCGCGGAGGTGCACTGCGACCGCGACCGCATGGTCCGCGTGGTCACGAACCTCCTGGACAACGCCCGGAAATACTCGCCGCCCGACGGGCACGTCTTCATCACGGTCACGGAGGACGAGCGGTTCGTCACGTTCGGCGTTCGGGACCAAGGGCCGGGCATCCCGAAGGAACAGCGCGAGGAGGTGTTCGAGCGGTTCCGTCGGCTGGCCGATGAGCCGGACCGGCCGGGCTCGGGCCTGGGTCTGTACATCGCCCGCTGCCTGGTGGAGGCTCACGGGGGCTCCATCAGGGTGGAGGAGTCCGCGGGGGGCGGCGCGGAGTTCCTGTTCACCCTCCCCAAGGCCCAGACCGGCGGCGCCCCCTCGGCGCCCCGCCCCTCGGCCACGACCAGCGTGTGACGTAGCTCACAGCGTCGCGTGTGAAGTAGCTCACTGCGCTCCGCGCGATGGGCTGCTAGCGTCGCGCTGGCGACTCCCCCTCACCGTTGCGCGCTCCACGGAGTGGCCGAGGAGGAGCGGGGGAGATGTCGAGGGAGTCCCTGCGCGACCGCCTGTCCGCGCTGTCCCGCGCGGAGCTGGCGGGGCTGGCCGTCGTTGTGGCAGTGACCCTCGGGGGGGCCGGCCTCTGGTACGTCAGGTCGCTGCCCCGGCCCGTTGAGGTCCGAACCACCAAGGCTCCGATGCCGAGCGGGGCCCCCGCTCACGCGTCGTCGGAGCTAACCATCCTGATCGTGGACGTGGCCGGGTGGGTCCGCCGTCCGGGCGTCTACGAGTTCCACCAGGGCGACCGCGTCATCGACGCCATCGAGGCTGCCGGCGGCGCTCGCCGGGGGGCGTCCCTGGAGTCGCTGAACCTCGCCATGCCGTTGGTGGACGGGACGCAGGTCCTCGTCCCGCGGGCGGTGGCGGGCGGGGCCTCGGGGGCGGTTGCTTCCGGATCGGCCTCGATGGGCAAGGTCAACATCAACACGGCGACGGCCTCCGAGCTCGAAGCGTTGCCCGGCGTCGGCGAGGTGATCGCGCAACGCATCGTGGACTACCGGACCGCCAACGGCCCGTTCGGATCGGCGGACGAGCTGATCGACGTGAGCGGGATCGGCGAGTCCACCCTGGCGTCGATGCGGGAGTTGGTGACGGTGTGAGCGCCTGGATCATGCCGGGCGCGGCGACGTCGTTCTGGATGGGGCTCCTCACGTGGTCCGCCGTGGGAGACCTCCTGCCGGTCTGGGTCTGGCTTCTGGCCGGGCTCGGCGGGGTGGCCTCCGCCGTCCCGCTCGCCCCGGGGATCCGGGAGGGCCAGGATCCGGTCCGCGCGGCCGGCCTGGTAGGCGGCGTTAGGGAGCCGGCATCGCTTGCGGCCGTGGTGCCCGGGCGAGCACGCTGGGGCCGCGCGCCGCCGGCCGGTGCCGCGGTCGTCGCCGCGCTCGGGGTTCTCCTCTTGGGTGTGGGGTGGGGCGGCGTGCACGCCCACAAGGTGGAGGGGTCCCTCCTTCGCCGCATCGCTTCGGGTCGGGCCATGCTCGAGGCGACCCTTCGCACGGATCCCTCCCCGAAGACCTACGGGTGGTTCGCGATCGCCGACGTCTCCGTGGTGGAGTGGGAGGGTGGGGCCGCGGCCATCCACGAATCGGTGTGGGTGCACGGCCGGGACGAGCCGCCGAGCGCGGTTCGGGGTGACCGGGTCCGGCTGGACGGTCAGCTCGGCGCTCCCGACGACCCGGGCTTCGCCGAGTTGCTCCGTCGCCGGGGGGTGGCGGTGGAGCTGCGGGTGCGGGCCTTCGAGCGTCTCGGAGGCTCCCCGAACCCGTTCGTACGGGCGGCGCAGGCCTGCCGGGCCGTGGTTGGCCGTTCCATCCGCCGGTTGTTCCCGTCCCGGGAGGCCGGGCTCCTCTTGGGGCTGGCCCTCGGTGACGACTCGGGCCTCGACCCCGGAGTTGAACGCGACTTCCGGGCTACCGGCCTCGGTCACCTCCTCGTGGTATCCGGCGGAAACGTGGCCATGGTCGTCGGACCGGTGCTCGCGCTCGCCGCGCTCCTGCGACTGTCGCTGGCGCTCCGGTTCGCCCTGGGGCTCGGCACAGTGGCGTTCTTCGTCGTCCTGACCGGTGCCGAGCCCTCGGTGATGCGGGCGGGGGTGATGGCCGGGCTCGCGTTGTTCGGCGTGCTCGTGGGACGTCCTCGGAGCGCGGCGTCCATCCTCGCGGGAGCCGTGCTCGTCCTTCTCGTCCAAGATCCCACGCTGGTGTGGGCCACCGGCTTCCAGCTCTCGGTCACCGCTACGGCGGGCATGGTGGCTATGGCCTCGCCCATTGCCGAGCGCATGTGGTTCCTGCCCCGCCCGGTCGCGCTCGCCGCGGGGGCCACGCTCGCCGCACAGGCCGGCGTGACGCCGCTCCTGCTGTTCCATTTCCACGAGGTGCCCGGGGTGACACTGATCGCGAACGTCCTGGCGTTCCCGGCGGTCTCGCCCGCCCTGCTCCTCGGTCTGGCCGCCGCCGCGGCGGGGATGGTGATCGACGTCCTCGGACGGCTCCTGGCGGCCGCCGCCTTGGCTCCCATCCGCTACCTCGAGCTCGTGGCGGACCGGCTGGCCACGGCCCCGGTGCCGTGGATCACCTTCCGGAGTGCGCTCGTTCCCCTGGTCGGCGGGCTCGTTTTCGTGTGCGGGGCGGCGTGGTGGCTGCGCTCAGGTCGCCGCCTCCACCGACGGGTGCTCGCCGCGGGGCTCGTTTTCCTGCCGTTCCTCATATGGTCCACGGCGCTGTCCGCGGGGCCGCCCTCCGGGCTCGTGGTCCGGTTCCTCGACGTCGGCCAGGGGGACGCGGCGCTGGTGTCCTCGCCGGCCGGCGCCACCGTGCTCATCGACGCCGGCCCTGAGCTGGAGACCGTGGCTATGAAACTCTCGGCCCTCGGGGTGAAGCGGGTCGATGCCGTGGTCGCCACCCACCCGCACGCCGACCACGTCGCCGGGTTCCCGGCCGTCTTCGCCCGGTTCCCGGTGGGACTGGTCCTCGAACCGGGCTGTCACGAGGCTTCCCCCTCGTACGAGGACTTCCTTCACGCCGTCACCGATGAAGACCTGCCCGTGGAGCATCCCCGGGCCGGGGACCGGATCGTGGTGAGCGACCTCACGCTCGACATCCTCGCTCCCGAAGGGTGCTTCAACGGGACCGACTCGGACCCCAACAACGACTCGCTCGTGATCCAGCTGGTGTGGCGAGAGCACGCGGTGCTGTTCTCCGGTGATGCCGAGGAACCGTCGCAGCAAGCGGTGATGGACGAAGGCGCGCCGCTCCACGCCGACGTGCTGAAGGTGCCGCACCACGGCGGGGACACCTCGCTCGAGGGATTCTTCGAAGCCGTCGACCCCGAGATTGCCGTGGTGAGCGTGGGGCCGAACGACTACGGGCATCCCGTGCCGGAGGTGCTCGAGGAGCTGTCGGCCACCGGGGCTCGGGTACTGCGGACCGATGTGGGGGGCGACATCACCGTGACCTTCGCCCCGGGAGGGCTCCTCGTAGAATCGGCCGAGTGAGCGGCATCGAAGGACCCGCCGTATGACCCCCCGAAAGGCTCCCGTGCACCTGTTGTGGGGGCAGGACGCGTTCCTTCTCCGCCGGGCGGCCATGGAGATCCTGGGATCCGACGTGCAGCCCCGCGAGATCGACGCGGGCGAGTGGGAGGGCGGGGAGACGGCCGACCTGGCCACGCCGTCGCTGTTCGGCGAGCGCCGAGCCCTGCTCGTGACCGACGCCCGCCACCTGCCCGACGACGCCCTGCGCGAGCTCGCCGCATATCTCGCCGCCCCGGCCCCCGACGCCGAGCTCGTGCTCTGTGCGGTCGTGGGGGAACGGGCCAGGGCCCCGGCGGCCGTGGTGAAGATGGTGGCGCCGGTCGGGGAGGTCCGTGAGGTGAAGGTCTCCCGCAAGGACCTGCCGGGATGGGTGGGCCGCCAGGCCAAGGCCAAGGGGATTGAGGTCGCGCCCGATGGGGCCACGGCCCTGGTCGAGACGGTGGGAGAGGATCCCTGCGCTCTGGACCAAGCGCTGGACCAGCTCTCCTCGGCCTTTCTCGGCGACCGCGTGACGAGGCTGATCGTGCTCCAGCAGTTCCGGGGCCTCGGCGAACAGCACATCTGGGACCTGTGCGACCGCGCCTTCCGGCGCGACATGCCGGGATCGATGCGTTCGCTCCGAGCCCTCCAGGAGGCCGGCCACGATCCGCTCATGATCCTGGGGGGCATCGCGGCCCGCCTGCGCGATCTCCTGCGCGTAAAGGCCTTGCCCGATCGGATGCCGCCGGCGGAGCTGGCGAGGGCCGCCGGCCTCCGGTTCGAATGGCAGGCCCGCCGGTACCGAGAACTGGCCCGCCAGTTCTCTCTGGGTGAGCTAGTCGACCTCCACGGGCGGGTCGTCGATGCGGACCGCGCCATGAAGTCGGGATCGACGGAGGACGTGGTGCTGCCGCTGCTGGTGGCGGCGATCTCCGCGGAGCGGGTGCCGGCCTAGCCCTGGGAGGTCCCGGCTGTGGCGCGGCTAGCCGCCCTGGCCAGTCGGGACTTCCGGCGGGCCGCGGCGCGCTTGTGAAGGATGCCCCCGGAGGCGGCCTTGTCGAGGGCGCGGTTCGCTTCGCGAAGGCCCTGAGCCGTGGCCTCGGCATCGCCTTCCGCCGCCGTCTGGCGCACGTTCTTGGAGGCGGTCTTCAGCGCCGAGCGCACGGACTTGTTCCGCTCGTGTCGGCGCTCGTTCTGACGGTTCCGCTTGATCTGCGACTTGATGTTGGCCACGGCGAGCGAGTGTACCAGGGAGAATAGGTCGCGTTGACCGAGACCACCTACATCCGGAACTTCTGCATCGTCGCCCACATCGACCACGGGAAGTCCACGCTGGCCGACCGGTTGCTCGAGCTCACGCACGCCGTGGCCGAGCGGGAGATGCGCGACCAGTACCTGGACAAGATGGACCTCGAACGCGAGCGGGGCATCACCATCAAGGCCCAGGCGGTCCGGCTGGCGCACCAGGCCGGCGGGAGGCCCTACGAGCTGAACCTCATCGACACGCCGGGGCACGTGGACTTCACCTACGAGGTCTCCAGGTCGCTGGCGGCGTGTGAGGGCGCAGTGCTACTGGTCGATGCGGCGCAGGGCATCGAGGCCCAGACCCTGGCAAACTACCACCTGGCCCGAGACGCCGGGCTCTCGATCATCCCGGTCGTGAACAAGATCGATTTGCCGCAGGCCGATCCGGAGGAAACGGCCCGAGAGCTCGGGGAGCTCGTCGGGTGGAGCCCGGAGGACGTACTGCGCGTGTCGGCCAAGACCGGGGACGGCGTCACCAACCTGATCGATCGGGTCGTCGAGCTGGTCCCGGCGCCCGAGGGCCGTCGCGAGGACTCGCTCCGGGCGCTGATCTTCGACTCCACGTTCGATCCCTACCGAGGGGTCGTTGCCTACATCCGGGTGAAGGACGGCGTGCTCTCCTCGCGGGCGAAGATTCGGTTGATGGCCGCGAACCTCGAATCCGAGGCCGAGGAGTGCGGGGTGTTCGCGCCCGAGGCGACGCCATCGCCGGAGCTCGGCCCAGGTGAGGTCGGCTACCTGGTGACCGGGATGAAGGACGTGCACCAGGCCAAAGTGGGCGACACCGTCACGATCGCCGGGAGGCACCGCGCCCGGGAGCCGCTCCCCGGATACCAGGAGCCCACGCCGATGGTGTGGAGCGGGCTGTTCCCCGCCGAGGGTGGCGACTACAGCGAGCTCCGCGAGGCCCTCGACAAGCTCAAGTTGAACGACGCCGCGCTCCGCTACGAGCCGGAGACCTCGCAGGCCCTGGGGTTCGGGTTCCGGTGCGGGTTCCTCGGGCTGTTGCACATGGACATCGTGAAGGAGCGCCTGGAGCGAGAGTTCGGCTTGGAGCTCATCGCCACCGCGCCCAATGTGGAGTTCCATGTGGTACGGGACGGGCGGGTCACCGTGGTGCACAACCCGAGCGAGATGCCCCAGCCGGGGACGTACGACCACGTGGAGGAACCCGTGGTCCTGGCGACCGTCATCACGCCGACCGAGTACCTCGGGCCGGTGCTCGACCTGTGCCAGTCGCGACGGGGCGAGCTGGTGGACATGAAGTACCTGTCGCCCGAGCGGGCGGAAGTGCATTACCACCTGCCGCTCGCCGAGATCATCTTCGACTTCTTCGACCACCTGAAGTCGCGGACCCGCGGATACGCCTCGCTGGACTACGAACACTGGGGATACGAGCCGGCAGACATGGTGCGGGTGGACGTGCTGCTCCACGGCGAGCCGGTCGACGCCTTCAGCAGCGTCGTGCATCGGGCGAAAGCCCCCCAGTACGGCCGGCGCATGGCGGAGCGGCTGAGGGAGCTCATCCCCCGCCAGCTGTTCGACGTGGCCATCCAGGCCACCATCGGCTCGCGGGTCATCGCGCGGGAGACGGTGAAGGCGAAGCGGAAGGACGTGCTGGCCAAGTGCTACGGCGGCGACATCACCCGGAAGCGCAAGCTGCTGGAGGAACAGAAGAAGGGGAAGGCCAGGCTGCGACGGGTGGGGCGGGTGGACGTGCCGCAGGAGGCGTTCATCGCAGCCCTGCGAGTGGATCAGCAGGGGGGTCAGAAGGCGGTGCGGAAGCCGTGAGCGCCGGGCTGTACGTCCACGTGCCGTTCTGCCTTACGCGGTGCGGGTACTGCGACTTCAACGCATACGCTGGCCTCGGCGACCTCGCGCCGCGGTACGTCCGCGCGCTGGAGGCGGAGGCCGCCCTGTGGGCCAGGGAATGGCGGGACGAACCGTTCGTGTCGGCGTTCCTGGGCGGTGGGACACCGACGACGCTGGAAGCGATGGACCTGGCGGGACTGCTCGCGCGGCTGCGAGATCGGTTCGACGTCGCGCCCGATGCCGAGGTCACGATCGAGGCCAACCCGGACACGGTTGACGAGGCGACGCTCTCGGCTCTGCTCGAGGCGGGATACACACGGCTGTCGATGGGCGCCCAGTCGTTCGACCCGCTGGTGCTCCAGTCGCTGGAGCGCGTGCACTCGCCCGGGTCCGTGCGCCGCGCGTACGCGAACGCGCGCGCCGCCGGGTGCGCGAACGTGAACCTCGATCTCATCTACGGGGCGAACGGCGAGACCCTCGATTCGTGGTGGCGGACGCTCGAGGAGACCATCGCGCTCGGGCCCGAGCACGTCTCCGCGTACGCGCTCACGATCGAGCCGGCCACGCCCCTCGGCCGAAAGGTGCAGGCGGGCCTGGCCCCGCCGCCGGACCCGGACCTCCAGGCCGACATGTTCGGCCTCGCGTGCGAGCTGCTCGGCGAAGCGGGGTACGAGCACTACGAGGTGTCGAACTGGTCGAAGCCCGGGTTCGCCTGCCGGCACAACCTTGGGTACTGGGAACGGCGCCCGTACCTCGGGCTGGGGGCGGGTGCGCACTCCTACCGGGACGGCCGGCGGTGGTGGAACGTGCGCCCGCCGCAGGAGTACCTGGAGCGGGTGGAGGCCGGGGAGCGGCCGGTCGGCGGAGAGGAGCGGCTCACCGCGCAGGACGTCCGGCTGGAGGAGGTCTTCCTGAAGCTCCGCATCATGGAGGGCATCCCCATCGAGCGCGTGGATCCGGAGGCTGCCGCCACGTTCATCGCCGAGAGGCTCATGATGCGGCGCAACGGGCATCTCGTGCCCACCGAGCGGGGCATGCTGCTCCTGAACGAGCTTGTGCTCGCCCTGGCCGGCTGAGGCTACCGTTACCAGTCCACGCCGCACGCCCCTCCGATCTCGGCCTGGGGGGTGATGCCGGTGGGCTCGCCGGCGGGCACCATGGAGTCGTTGGTGCCGACCACGTGGAACATGCCGTCCTCCCGGAGCTCGATACGGGTGATGTGAACCTCGGCGGGTTCGTCGGTCTCGATTGGCGCGTAGCTCCACGACCAGACGATCACTGGTGCTGACGGATACCCCTCGCACTCGATCGAGCTCGAATAGCCGGCGTCGCCTCCCGCGTCGATCCGCAGCGGCTCACCGGCAACGATCCCTGCCGGCTCGTGTCCCGGAGGGGCGACGAAGATCGGCTCGACCCGAAGGTCGCCGTTCGCACCCGGCCGGACGGCGAAGACGGAGTAGTCCATGATCGAGAAGGAGTTCACGACGATGAGCTCTTCGGTGCCGTTCCCGTTGAGGTCCGTCGCGTCGAACGGCCAGCAGAGGCTCCAGCACTCGAAGGGGAAATCGATCCACGAGTCTGCGACCCTGTCGCCGGTGTGGTCGACCGCCAGAATGTACCTGTCCGGCCCCCGGCTCTTCGGGCAGGTCCCGTCGTCCTTCAGCGGCACGGCCGTCCAGGCGTTGCCGTCGGTGCCGTCGCCGAGGAAGTCGATCCGTCCGAGCCGGTCGGCGAAGCAGACGAGGAACCC
>JBOGVI010000106.1:0-6646 GCA_050692695.1 Actinomycetota bacterium | reverse complement strand
CGCGTCGGCGCCGGCTCGCAGGATGTACGGGTTGTCGGAGTCCATCAGGCTCGAGTCGTATCTGAAGCCGTGCTTCGCCAGAAGCGCGGGCGTCTCGTGGTTCACTTCCCACATCGGGCCGCGCCATCCGATCGGGCGCCGTCCGCTCGCGCGCTCGAGCGAATCGATGCCGCGGAGCAGCACCTGTTCCTCTTGTTCTGACGTCAGCGACGAGACGGATTCGTGCAGGTATCCGTGGTGAGCGATCTCGTGTCCGCCCTCGGCGATCGCTCGAACGATCTCGGGATACCGATCGGCGGTGAATCCGGGCACGAAGAAGGTCGCATGGACGCCGTGCCGTTCGAGGATCCCGAGGATCCGAGGGGCGCCGACCCGTGGGCCGTATGCTTGGTGCGACATGATTGAGAGCCGCCCCGCCGCATCCGGCGCATCGAACAGAACCGAGCTCTCGGCGTCCACGTCGAAGGTCAGTACCGCGGCTGCACGAACGCCGTTGGGCCAGCGCCACGTCTGCTCGTCGTTGTCGTTCACATGCCCTCCCTCGTGCGGTCGATCACGTCGCGTCGGTGCGGCTCGGAGATCCCGGTGGCCGCTTCGCTCCCGCCGTTCGGCCGACCCTCCGCTCCCGGCCGTCCATCCGCTCCCTGTTCGCGACCCGCAAGCGCGTGGGCACCGGCGGCGGTCTCCTCAGCGAAGTGGCAGGCGACCACGTGGCCCGGGCGCAGCTCCCGTCCGGCCGGGTCATCGCGTTCGCACTCCTCGGGCCCGCCGAGCCATTCCCTGAGCCAGCAGCGAGTCCGGAAGCGGCACCCGGACGGCGGCGAGGCGGGGTTCGGAAGGTCTCCGCGCAGGACGATCCGCTCGCGACGAGCCTCGATCGCGGGGTCGGGGACGGGGATCGCCGAGAGCAGCGCCACGGTGTAGGGATGCAGCGGCTCCTCGAAGACCGCGTCGGTCGAGCCGAGCTCCACGATGCGGCCGAGGTACATCACCGCCACTCGGTGCGCGATCTGGCGCACGACCGACAGGTCGTGAGCGATGAACAGGTACGCGAGGCCCAGCTCGCCCTGGAGCCGCCGCAACAGGTTCACGATCTGCGCCTGGATCGAGACGTCGAGGGAGCTCACGGGCTCGTCGGCGACCACGAGCTCGGGGTTCAGCGCAAGCGCCCTCGCGATGCCCACCCGCTGTCGCTCGCCCCCACTGAGCTGATGCGAGTAACGACCGGCGTGCTCGGGCTTCAGTCCGACGAGCGAGAGAAGCTCCGCGACGCGTGCCCGCCGCTCTTCCTTGGTTCCGAGCCGGTGGATCTCCAGCGGTTCCGCCACGATCCTGGCCACGGACATCCGCGGATGCAGCGAGGAATACGGATCCTGGAAGATCATCTGCATCCGACGCCGAGTCCGTCGGAGGGGAGCGCCCCGCAGGCCCGACACCTCGACGCCCCCGAGCCGGATCGTGCCTTCGGCGGGGCGGTGGATCCGCAGAACGGTTCGACCCAGCGTGGTCTTGCCGCTGCCGGATTCCCCGACGAGCCCGACCGTCTCCCTGGTCCCGACCGTCAGGTCCACCCCGTCGACGGCCCGCACGGTGCCGACACGGCGACGGAAGATCGCGCCCTTCGTGATCGGAAAGTGGACCTTGAGGTCGCGGATCTCCAGGAGGCGGGCGCGCGTCGGCGGCTGGTCGGCCGCCGAAGATGGAGGGCGCTCGCGGTGGGACGCTCGGCTCACCCTGATGCCTCCGTCTCCTCGGCGTCCTCGTGCAACATTGGCGGAGGCGCCGGGGCGAACGCCTCGCGGAGGGGCCGCCCCGCCGGGACCTCGTTCGGCTCGACCGGGTTGTGGCACGCGACGACATGCGCGGCGCCGGGCGTCGGCACGGAACGCGCCGCGGATCCATCCACAGTGAGAGCCGGCATCTGCGACCAGCAGACGTCCAGACGCCAGACGCAGCGGGGGGCAAAGGGGCATCCCCGCGGCTCGCGCCGCTGATCGGGCGGTGTCCCCTCGATCGGCGTGAGCCCCTCGAGCCGGGTGTCCGGGCGGGGAAGCGAGCGCAGCAGCCCGACCGTGTAGGGGTGCCGAGGTCGAGCGAACAGATCATCCGCCGAGGCGAGCTCCACGATGAACCCCGCGTACATCACGGCCACCCGCTCGGCGATCCCCGCGACCACGCCGAGGTCGTGGGTGATGAGGATGAGCGCGGTTCCCGACTCACGCGTGAGCCGCCGCATGAGGTCGAGGATCTGTGCCTGGATCGTTACGTCGAGCGCCGTCGTTGGCTCGTCGGCGATCAGGACCTTCGGATCGAGCGCCAATGCGATCGCGATCATGACCCGCTGGCGCATCCCGCCGCTGAACTCGTGCGGGAACCGGCGCAGCGCCCCGGCCGGATCCGGGAGCCCGACCTCACCCAGGAGGTGCACGGCCCGGTGCCTTGCGGCCCGCTTGGAGACCCGATCGTGCGCGAGGATCGTTTCCTCGATCTGTTCTCCGATGCTCAGGACGGGGTTGAGGCTGCTCATCGGATCCTGGAACACCATGGCAAGATCCTTGCCTCGCACGGACCGCATCCCGGGCTCGGAGAGGGCGAGCAGGTCCCGGCCGGCCAGACGGACCTCGCCCCGTTCGACCGAACCGCCCGGGGGAAGCAGACGCATCATCGCGAGGCTCGTCACGCTCTTGCCGCACCCCGACTCACCGACCAGGCCGAGGGTCGCTCCCTCCGCGAGATCGAAGGACACCCCGTTGACGGCATGAACGATCGCCCGGCCGCTCCGGAACCGCACGACGAGATCGCGAACCTCGAGCATTGCCATCACGGCCGCCGGCCCGCCAACGGAGCGAGATGGGCGAGCGTACGCTGGCCCTCGCGTGAGCGCGACCCATACACTGGCTCGCCGGAGACAACGCCTGACAGGATCCGATGGCCAAGAGACGAGAAGACAGGCAGAAGCGCCGCGAGGGAGTCCTGCAGGCCGCCCTGGAGGTCATCGTCGAGCGGGGCCTCGCGAACACGAGGATGACCGACATCGCCAAGCGCGCCGGGATGAGCCCGGGCAACATCCTCTACTACTTCGAGTCGAAGGACGACCTCCTGATGGACCTCCTCCGGTGGAGCGAGGATCTGCTCCTCCGCCAGGCGAACGAGGAGTTCGACCGGCTGCCCTCGTATGCCGACCGCCTCCAACGGCTGACCGAGCTTGCGGCCCCCGCGGGGCCCAGCGATCCGGGGTGGATCCTCTGGCTCGAGGTGTGGTCGCTTTCCCCGCACGACGAGCGCATCGGACGAGGCCACGCGGACCTCGATCGGCGCTGGGTGGGGACGCTGGCCGATCTGGTCCGGTCCGGTCAGGAAGCGGGTGAGTTCTCGCCGGACATCGACCCGAAGGATTTCGCGGTCCGGTACGGGGCCATGATGGACGGGCTCGCGATCAAGGTGGTTGCGGGCATCGACGGCATGGACGTCGCACGACTCCTCGAGGCGTGCAGCGCTACCGCCGTTCGAGAGCTCGGCCTCCGCGTTCCGAGGAGACCTCGGAAGCGTACTCGTGCCGTTCCTTGACAGGCGATCGACCCCCTCCCTAGAGTTCGACCCGGATTCTAAACGCCGTTCGGGTTCGGCCCGCAAGCCCGACGGGCTGCTCCTTCCGGATCGGGGATTGGGGGACTCGTATGCGACAGGACGCTGCCCACGTCTGGATGCTCCAGCGCCGCGTCACGCGGCGCCGTTTCCTCGCCGGGGCCGGCCTCGGCCTGGCCGGTGTCGCCCTCTCGGCCTGCACAGGAGGTTCCAACGAACCGACGACCCGCGGCAGCACGCCGCCCGGTCTCGGAGGTCGAGACCCCCGAACGCTGGTCGTCGCGGTGGACGCCGCCATCGAGAACCTCGATCCGGCGACGAACGTCGAGTGGGCGTACGGGCTTCAGCCCGTGTACGACACCCTCGTCAAGCTCGACGGCACCTCCACGGAAGCGACGATCCCGTGGCTGGCCGAGAGCCTCGAGTCCAATGCTGATGCCACCGTGTGGACGGCTCGGCTCCGCCAGGGCGTGACGTTCCACGACGGCACCGAGCTCGACGCGAACGCCGTGAAGGAGGCCATCACCCGCACCGCCACCCAGAAGGGCGGCCTCGGCTACGTCTGGGCGTTCGACGACCCCGATGGGCAGATGACGGTGGAGGACCCGCTCACTCTGCGATTCTCCTTCCCGTACGCGCGTCCATTCTTCAACGTCGAGACGTCGGGGCAGTATGGGTTCTGGATCCCGAGCCCCACGGCAGCCAGGCAGCACTCGGAGGGACCGGCCGACCAGGGTCACGAGTGGCTGCAGGCGAACCCCGTCGGGACGGGGCCCTACACGGTGACGCGAAACGATCCAGGGCAGGAGATCGTGTTCGAGCGGTTCGACGGGTACTGGGGCGGATGGTCGGGCGACCACTTCGACCGAGTGATCACGCGCACGATCCCCGAGTCGAGCACGCGCCGCCAGCTCCTCGAGCAGGGCGAGGCCGACATCACCTGGGCGGGCACCGCCGACGACACGATCGAGCTCGGCGAGGACCCGCGGTTCGTCGTCACGGACGCGCCGACGCTCGTGATGGAGTACGTCGCGTTGGGCAGCTACGGGCCTCTCGCGGACCCCCGAGCCCGCCAGGGCCTCAACCATGCGTTCGACCGCAAGGGGTACCTCGAGGGCGTGATGCTGGGCACGCTCGACGAGCCCCACGGGGTGTTCCCCGACCTCCTCGCGACCGCCGACACCTCGATCCAGGCACCCGCCTACGACCTGCAGAAGGCCAAGCAGCTGCTCGACGCCGCCGGCGTGACGGAGGGGACCGAGCTGAGCTACGAGTACTTCACCGGGTTCGGCGACGACGTGGGGGAACTGCTGCAGGCCTCCCTCGCCGAGATCGGGATCAATCTGCGATTGGTCGAACGATCCTTCAGCGCCTTCGTGGCGGACTACTTCAGCGACGCGCCTCCCGAGCAGCGCTCGAACATGTACTTCTTCTCGTGGTGGCCGAACTACAACCACCCGTTCGACTGGGCCTGGGTCCTGTACCACAGTGACGCGGGTGGATCGGCAGGTGGCAACGCTGGTCTGTACTCCAACAAGGAAGCCGACGGCTTGATCGACGCGATGTGGAACGCGCCGATCGACGCGGACCTCGAAAGCACGTCGTCTCGCGTGCAGGAGATCCTCACCGTCGAGGACCCCGCCTGGATCCCCGTCGCCCAAGAGCCCACCCATCTGTACGTGCGCAACGACGTCGGGGGGCTGATCCTCAACCCTGTGTACGTGCTGACCCTCGACATGTATCAGCTGCACAGGACCCCGTCGCAGGGCGGATAGCGACCGGCGACGCCAGACATGGCTGCGTACCTCGTCCGCCGTCTCGGGTTTGTGCTCCTCGTGCTCCTGGGGGTCACGATCCTGACCTTCTTCCTGGCTCGGGTGGTGCCGTCCGACCCGGCGCGCCTGCTCGCGGGGCCGAGGGCGAGCAGCGAAGCGGTCGAAGAGATCCGACACGCGAAAGGCCTGGACCGCCCGGTGTGGGAGCAGTACAGGAGCTACATGAGCGCGCTCGCGAAGGGTGACCTCGGCACGTCGTTGGTGACCCGGCGGACGGTGACGCGCGATCTCGCCACGTTCGTGCCGGCGACGCTCGAGCTCGTGCTCTACTCGCTCATCGTCGGGTCGGTGCTCGGCATCGTCCTCGGCATGTCCTCGGCGATCCGGCCGGGCAGCGTGGTCGACGTGGGCGGTCGCTTCGTGGCGATCGGTGGCCTCTCGCTCCCGAACTTCTGGGTCGCGCTGCTGTTGCAGTTCGCGTTCTTCTCGCTGCTCGGGATCCTTCCCTTCGGAGGGAGGCTCGACACCAGCGTGGTCCCGCCACGCACGGTAACCGGCCTGTACACGATCGACTCGCTCGTGGGGGGCAAGCTCGATTTGTTCGTTCAAGCCGTCTCGCACCTGATCCTGCCGGTCATCGCGCTCGCGCTCGCGGAGATGGGGCTCGTCGCTCGCGTCGTGCGGGCGTCGATGCTTGAGGTGCTCGGGCAGGATTACATCCGAAGCGCCCGGGCCAAGGGTCTCAGTCCCTGGCGGATCAACCGGCGGCACGCGCTGCGCAACGCGCTGCTGCCGGTGGTCACGATCATCGGGCTGGAGTTCGGGCTGCTGCTCTCGGGCACCGTGCTCGTGGAGTCGATCTTCGCCTGGCCGGGCCTCGGCCGGTACATGGCCGAGGCGATCTCGTCCTCCGACTACAACGCGATCATGGGGGTGACGATCGTCGTCACGCTCGGATACGTGCTGATCAACCTGATCGTGGACCTCGCCTACGCCTACCTGGATCCGCGCGTGAGGCTCGCCTGATGGAGGCGACCGGTGCCGTGCCGGTGACGCGTCGGCGCCGGATCCGGCTCGCGGGTCGGTTCCTGCGGGCCTCGCCGCTCAACCTGCTCGGCGGGACGATCGTCGGCCTCGCCGTCGTCGTGTCGGTCGTCGGTCTGGGCGCGGACCTCTTGGACGTGCGCATCACGCCGTACGATCCACTCACGCCGAACCTGGCCGACCGGCTGGTGGGGCCCTCGGCGTCCCATCTCATGGGGACCGACCACCTCGGGCGCGACATC
>JBOGVI010000105.1:0-2710 GCA_050692695.1 Actinomycetota bacterium | reverse complement strand
CTCATCCAGGAGGGGAACCTCGGGCTGATCCGCGCGGTGGAGAAGTTCGACTACTCGAAGGGCTACAAGTTCTCGACGTACGCCACGTGGTGGATCCGCCAGGCCATCACCCGGGCCATCGCCGACCAGGCCCGCACCATCCGCATCCCGGTGCACATGGTGGAGACCATCAACAAGCTGGTCCGGGTGCAGCGCCAGCTGCTCCAGGACCTCGGGCGCGAGCCGGTGCCCGAGGAGATTGGCAGACAGATGGGTATCCCCGCCGACAAGGTCCGGGAGATCCTGAAGGTCTCGCAGGAGCCGGTCTCGCTGGAGACTCCGATCGGCGAGGAAGAGGACTCCCACCTCGGCGACTTCATCGAGGACTCAGAAGCAGTGGTCCCGGTCGACGCGGCGTCGTTCATCTTGCTCCAGGAGCAGCTCGAGTCGGTGCTGCATACCCTGTCGGAGCGGGAGAAGAAGGTCATCCAGCTCCGGTTCGGGCTCCTCGACGGCCACCCCCGGACGCTCGAGGAGGTAGGCCGCGAGTTTGGGGTCACCCGCGAGCGGATCCGCCAGATCGAGTCGAAGACGCTCTCGAAGCTCCGGCACCCGTCGCGGTCGCAAAAGCTCCGCGACTACCTGGAATAGCGGCCGTCTCCTCCGCTATCCGAACGCTAGTCCCAACGCTCGCCATCTCCCATCAGGCGGCTCTGGATGGTCGTCCGGGCCCGCTGCACGGCGGTCTGGCCGAACCGGGCGGCCCCGCCGGCGAGCCTCCGGCCCTGGGCCGCGAGGTCCGAACTGGCCTCGGTTCCCGCCGTCATCCGACCGAGCTGATACCCCACCAGGAACCCCACGATCAGGCCGATGATGAGCTTCATCCGTCGCTCCTCTCGTTCCGTGGTCCGCTGAGACTATCGGATCGTTCGACGGCCGGGCGGTCCGGCGGAGGGCCGTTGGTAGACTTCGTGGGCGCCGTTCCGGGGTAGCTCAATCGGCAGAGCGGCGGACTGTTAATCCGATGGTTGCGAGTTCGAGTCTCGCCCCCGGAGCCATCCTCGCATCGCTGCCGTTGCCGAGGCCCGGTGTGGATCACAGCCGGGCCAAGCGGAACAGCTTCTCCAAGGTACCCGGATCGCCTCTCCAATGAGCCGCCAGGACGGCCTTCCCGGCCACCCGGGCGACGCGGCGAAGAACGAGCGCGGCGATGATCGCATCGTCCAGGGGGCCCAGGATCGGGATGAACTCGGGCACGAGGTCGATGGGCGACGCGATCCAAGCCATCCCGGCGAGCAGCAGGAGCTTCGTGGCGCGCGGGACGCGAGGATCACGGACGAGACCATGGAACAGGAAGACGAGATTCGGGAGGAGCGCCGCCGCCTGACGTGCGGTCTCACCGCGGCCTGCCGCGAAGAGGAGCCCGATCAGGATCAGCCATGTCCCCAGGACGATGGCGATAGCCATCAGCACGGTGCGCACGGCGCCTACAGTAGAACGTCGCCGGGGGATCGACCGGTTCAGACGTCGCGGCGTCGAGGGCCCCTGAGGATGGCCTCCGTCTCCCGCCCGAACCGATCGTGGTCGAGCGGCCAGTCGAGCATCCGTCGGTATTGCATGGGGCTCACACCGACGTGCCGCCGGAATGTCGTGATGAAGTGGGAGAGGCTGTTGAACCCGACCCGGTGGCAGATCTGCGCCACCGTGAGCATCGAGGCGCGGAGGAGTTCGGCGGCGCAGTTGATCCGCAGCCGGATCAGGTACCGGTACGGGGCACACCGTACTGGGCCTTAAGGATCCGGGTGAGGTAGAAGGGCTGAGAGCTGCGGCCCGGGCCACGGAGGCCATGTCGAGGTCCTTCGTCATGTTGCCTCGAGATACTCCCGGACGGCCTCCACCCGGGCCCGTACCTGCGGGCTCTGGGCGCGGGCTTCGCGGAGACCTCCCAGCACGGTCTTGACCTCCCGCAAGGTGGTACGAAGTCGGCGGTCCGTAGTCGTTTGCGGATTCCTGCCCGTTACGGGTGTTCACGCGCCTTGGACGGGACCCCGAGGCCGGGGTTCCCGTCGCGTCCTACGCTTGGGGCGTGAGGACGACGGAGGAGGGCACCGGCGCTTCCGGATACGAGCTGCTGGAGCACACGGCCGACGTCGGCATCCGGTCGTGGGGTCCGAGCCCGGAGGCGGCGTTTGAGCAGGCCGCATGGGCCCTGGTCGATCTCCTCGACATCCGGGGAGAGGGAACCGGCGAGGCCCGGACGATCGGCGCATCGTCGGGGGACGCCCCGGGACTCCTGGTCGATTTCCTGAACGAGCTGATCTTCTTGCACGAGACCGAGGAGATGGCCGTGTCGGGCATGCGGGTCGTCAGGCTGACCGACGACGCGCTCGAAGCCGAGGTCGAGACCGTCCCATTGGGGCGACCGCCCGAGGGGACGGTGGTCAAGGCGGCCACCCACCACCGGGTCCGAGTGGGCCGGTCACCGGACGGGCGGAGCGAGACCCAGGTGTTCCTGGACGTGTGACGAAGCCGGGCCCGGGCGCGGTAGATTTCATGGAGGGGCGGTAGCTCAGTCGGTCAGAGCAGCGGACTCATAATCCGCCGGTCGGAGGTTCGAGTCCTCCCCGCCCCACCCTCATCTACCTGGGGTTTTGCGCCTCCAAGCGGGCTTTCTGCCGGCTCCGGGGCCGCCGTGGGGCCGCGTGGGGGCCGCGCGTGCTACGCCAAATCC
>JBOGVI010000104.1:0-10947 GCA_050692695.1 Actinomycetota bacterium | reverse complement strand
GCCGCAGGCCCGCCAGGGCCTGGGCAGCCGCGGCCGCCCCCCCTTCGCCCGCCTTGACCTGCCGACGTTGCCCTTGGTCCATCACGATGTACCCATCTCGCATGCGCACAAGGTTCGTGATTAGGGCCGGAGAGACGGCCACCCCGATCGGCGTCTGCGAGCCGTCCTGGGTGAGGGTCAGCAACGACCGGATGTGGCCGGCAAGGCCCCCACCGGTGGCGAGCTCCTGCTCGAGCGCGGTGGAGGTGAACACCCCGTCCGGGCCGAACCCAATGGGCTCGTGGAGCACGAAGGTCCAGGCGAGGTTGAGTGGGATCTCCGGCTGCCGCACCAGGAAGATGACCGGGGTCCGGATGGCGGCGAGCGAGGTGAAGCTGCTCCGAAGGTCGATCTTCAGCGGATAGATCAGCGACGTGTCCGTGGCGATCTCTTCCGAATCGAGGGCGAGCCTCACAGTGAACACGCGGGACCGCCCGGGCTCGATCGTCCCCTTCCGGGGCAGGGTGTCTCCGTCGATCGTCACCGCGTCCCCCGGATCGGCCACCAGGGAGCGCTCGTAGTTGATGCGTTCGAACACCGGGCCCCAAAGGGTCCATCCGATCGAAAGCTCACCGATGGGCTCGAAGCCCAGGTTCTCCGCGCGGACCTCGACGTCGAGCTCGCGCTGGCTGATGGAGTTCCACGGGATCTGGCTGACCAGCGTGAGGCGAACGAGCGGCTCCGGCGCCTGCGCCTGCGCCTGCGGCAGGGGAAGGAGCAACCATGTGGACAGGGCGAGGAGGGACGCGGCGAGCCGGTGCATGGTCGGCGGGCCCATCCTACCCGGAGGCCCCAAGGAGGGCGGCCAGCTCCCGAACGCCGTACAGGACTGCGACGGCGAACAGGAAGGCGCCCACCGCGAGGCGGAGCGGGCGTTCCTTCGCTCCCAGCGCGGCCTGCGCTCCGATCCTGGCCCCCGGGACCACGCCGATGGTGAGGACGAGGAAGATGGCCCAGTCGATGTGACCCAGGGCCGAGTGCACGATGGTCCCCGGGATCACCAGGGCCGCGATCGTGACGAGCGAGGTGCCGAGGGCGCGCTTCAGCGGCATCCCCAGGATCGCGGTGAACGCCGGCACCATCACGATCCCTCCCCCCAGCCCGAGGAGCCCGGACACGAAGCCCGCCACGAACCCGACGGCCCCGTACTTCCACCCCGGGGTCTTTCCCCGCTCCCAGGCTGTTCGGGGGCGCCTGGCTCGGATGACCTGCACCGCCGTCCAGCCGATCAGCACGGCCGTGATCACCAAGAGGAGGTGGGCATTCACCACGTCGGTGAGGCCGGCCCCGATGATCGCTCCCGCGACCCCCGGCCCCACGGCCCACCCGAAGGCCCGGAAGCTCACCTCCCCGGCCCGCCCGTAGGTGAGGGCGCCCACCAGCGAGGTGGGGAAGATCGCCGGGAGCGGGGTGGCCACGGCCTGGATGGCCGTGCCGCCCAGGAGGACGTTGATGGCCGGGGTGGTGACGGCCCCTCCGCCTACCCCGAACAGGCCGGACAGGATGCCGGCGATGAACCCCACGAGGGCGCCGACGAATACCTGGAGCGGGGTCATGCCAACCGGTCCAAGGCTCGTTCCAGGACCTCGCGCTCTCCGCGATAAGCGGCACGGCGAAGGGCGACGGGGAGCTGGAACCACCTCACGTCCTCCATCTCGTGGTCATGGAGCGAGACGTCGCCCCCGGTCGCGCACATGAGGAAGAACCGAACGGCCTTGCGGATCCGGACCCCTTGCCAGACGTAGAAGTACCTGATGTCTCCGAGCGATGCCTCGATCTCGGCCTCCAGGCCGGTCTCCTCGCGAACCTCTCGGACGGCTGCTTGCTCGGCGGTCTCCTCTGGCTCGATCTCGCCCTTGGGTAGTCCCCACGCCAGTTCGCCCCGGCGGGTCCGGCGGGCCGCCAGGGCCACCTCGATCGCATCGCCCACCCGTCGATACACGACGCCCCCGGCCGAGACCTCGCTCCGAGTCTTCATCGAAGGCCGGTGCGAGGGCCCCACCTATACTGGCCACCCGTGGTCGACCGCATCATCGACTTCCTCCGTCCGTATCTCTCCGTGCCGTGGGGCTATGTGATCGTGGCGGGGGCCACGTTCCTGGAGAACTCTGTGGGGACGGGGGTCATCGTCCCCGGCGAGACCCTCGTCATCATCGGCGGATTCTATGCGAGCATCGGCGACCTTTCGCTCGCGTGGGTTGCCTTCGCGGCCTGCTTCGGCGCCATCCTCGGCGACAACGTTGGCTACGTGATCGGCCGGCGGTTCGGTCGAGCGTTCCTGGAGCGCCACGGCGGCAAGCTGTTCATCACGCCGGAGCGGCTGGAGAAGGCCGACCGCTACTACCGGTCCCACGGCGGCAAGACCGTGTTCTTCGGCCGGTTCATCCCGTTCGTGAGGAGCGTGGGGTTCATCCTGGCCGGCGTTGCCGTCATGCGGTGGCGCCGGTTCCTGATGTACGACGTAGCCGGGGCGGTCATCTGGGGGGTAGGCCATTCGATCTTGGGGTACGTGATCGGGGCGAGCTACGCGCGGTGGGAGCGGTACGTCACCCCCGCCGGGCTGGTCGTCCTGATGATCCTGGTGCTCCTGATCGGGGCTTCGAGGCTTCGGGCCTCGCGCCGGGCCGTCGAGAAGCAGCTGCCCGATCTGGAGTCGACGGATGGCCTCGGGAGCCCCTCCGACCTCAAGCCGGAGGGCGAACCGGCCGACGACTGAAGTCGGGATGGACGTTAACGAGCTGCTCCGTCACACCGTCGAGATGGGGGCCAGCGACCTTCACCTGAAGGTCGGCAACGTCCCGTTCATCCGAGTTGATGGGACGCTCCATCCAACGTCCTACCCTGGCCTCAGCGGGACCGATACACAGACCTTCGCCGCGACGCTGATGCCCGACCACAAGGTTCGGGAGTTCGCGTCCACGAACGAGGCCGACTTCGGGTACTCCCTACCCGGCGTAGGACGGTTCCGGGTGAACGTGTTCCGCCAGCGGGGCGTGATCAGCGTGGCCGTCCGTCGGGTGCGGGCCGAGGTCCCGACCTTCGAGGAGCTGGGCCTCCCGATGGTCATCAAGGACCTGGCCGACTCGAGCCGGGGCCTGGTGCTCCTGACGGGGCCCACGGGCACCGGGAAGACCACCTCCATCGCCGCGATGATCGGACACATCAATCGGACGCGCCGGGCGCACATCCTGACCGTCGAGGACCCTATCGAGGTCGTCCACGACGACGACATGTCGATCATCCAGCAGCGAGAGCTCGGCCTGGACACCGAGTCGTACGCGGTGGCCCTCAAGCGCGTGATCCGGCAGGACCCGGACATCATCTTCATCGGCGAGATCCGGGACCCCGACTCGGCGCTCTCGGCCATCCAGGCCGCGGAGACGGGCCACCTCGTCATCTCCACGATGCACACGATCGACGCCACCGAGACCATCAACCGGTTGCTCGACCTGTTCCCCCCGACGCAGCAGAAGGAGGTGCGCACGTCGTTCGCCGGGGCGCTTCGGGGCATCGTATCCCAGCGGCTGGTGCCGCGGTCCGACGGCAAGGGCCGGGTTCCAACGGTGGAGGTGCTGATCGCGAACGGTCGCGTCTACGACAGGATCCTCGACCCCGAGGCCACCACCGAGATCCGCGACATCATGGCGGAGGGCGGCTACTACGGGATGCAGACCTTCGACCAGGACCTGGTGAGGCTGACGAAGGAGGGCATCGTCAGCGAGGAGGACGCTCGCCGGGCCTCAACCAACCCCCATGACTTCAACCTCGCGCTGAGCGGCGTCATGACGCGGGGGACCCCGCAGCTGATCTAACGGTCGGGCTCCCCCGCGGCTCGGCGCGCCGCCCGCTCGAACGGATGCCGCCGGTAACCGAACGGCACGGCCAGCGCGAAGTACGCCGGGATGAACAGCGGTCCCCACCGGCAGTACTGCCGGATGTGGTGGCGTTCGTGCTCGAGGAGCACTCCTTCCACCGGCACGGCCGAAAGGATCACGAAGCCGACGGTCATCGCGCTCCGGTTCATCTTCGACATCAGCAGGGAGAGGCCCCGGGGCGCCCGGTCGAACACGAGCGCGCCGCCGTGGATCCGGGGTGGCTGGAACGTGAACAGGCCGAGCACCAGCCCGATGACGGTGTTGGGAAGCGTCCACACGAACCCCAGGGCGGCCGCCATGGCGCGACGGTACCGCAGGGCCCGTGGGGGCCGGGGGTATCCTGACCGGGTCATGGCCCGTCCCACGCGCCCGAACGAGGGCGCGCGCCTGGAGGTCCCTCCCCTCGCCACGGAGCTCGGCGAGCGGTTCCGCATGGCCGGGCACGAGCTATACCTGGTGGGCGGGGTGGTGCGCGACCTGCTGCTCGGGGAGTCGCGCGAGGGCGCGGAGATCGACCTGGCCACCGACGCCCCGCCCCGGCAGACCATCAAGTTCCTTCAGGGATGGGCCAACAGCCGCAAGCTGATCGGCGTGCGGTTCGGGACGGTCGGCGCCCGAAAGGGCGACGTGCACATGGAGATCACGACGTTCCGCGAGGAGGTCTATCCGGAGGACACCCGCAAGCCGTCGGTAACCTTCGCCCGCGACATCCACACCGACCTGTCCCGCCGGGACTTCACGATCAACGCCATGGCGGTGCGCCTGCCGGAGGGCGAGTTCCTCGATCCGTTCGGTGGGGTGAAGGCCCTGGCGGCGAAGCGGCTGGATACGCCGCTCGATCCCGAGGTCGCCTTCTCCGACGACCCTCTGCGGATGTTGCGGGCGGCACGGTTCGTCTCGCAGCTCGACCTCACGCCGGCACCGAGGGTGGTGGAGGCGATCAAGCGGATGCGGGAGCGGCTGCGCATCGTGTCCTCGGAGCGGATCTCGGACGAGCTCTCGAAGCTGCTGCTTTCGGCGAAGCCGTCCAAGGGCCTGGGGCTCGTCGTGAACACCGGCCTGGCCGAGGAGTTCCTGCCCGAGCTCCCGGCGCTGAAGCTGGAGCAGGACCCCGTCCACAAGCACAAGGACGTGTTTCACCACACTCTGGCGGTGGTGGAGCGGTGCGACCCTACCGACCCTCGTGGTCTGGAGCTCCGTCTGGCCGCCCTCCTGCACGACATCGGGAAGCCCCGGACCCGGCAGGTCACGCCGGAGGGCGTACAGTTCCACCACCACGAGGTGGTCGGGGCCCGGATGGCGGAGGAACGGCTGCGTGCGCTTCGCTTCCCGAACAGCGTCGTGGAGAGCGTGCGCAAGCTCGTGGAGATGCACCTCCGGTTCCACGGGTACGGGGAGGGGTGGACCGACAGCGCGGTGCGCCGGTACGTCCGCGACGCCGGCCCGCTCCTCGACCAGCTGAACCAGCTGACGCGGGCCGACGTCACCACGGGGAACCGGTTCAGGGCCAAGCAGTTCCAGGCCCTCCAGGACGAGCTGGAGGAGCGGATCGCGCACATCGCCGAGGAGGAGAACCTGGAGGCGATCCGGCCGCCGCTCGACGGCAACGAGGTCATGCGCCACCTCGGTATCGGACCCGGCCCGATGGTGGGGGAGGCCCTCGAGCACCTCATGGAGCTTCGCCTGGAGCGTGGTCCCATCGAGAAGGACGAGGCCTACCGGGTCCTCGACGAGTGGGCCGAGGGACGGGGCCTCCCGGCCTCGTCCTGACGGCCGAATGGCGTCGGCGACATCAGTCCAGTCCTCCGGCGTCCGAAGGCGGCCAGATGATCACGAAGGCCTGGCCGACCACCCGGTCCTCCGGCACGAAGCCGATGGCCCGCGAGTCGGCCGAGTTGCCCCGGTTGTCACCCAACACGAACAGCCTGCCCTCCGGCACCGTCACCGGGCCGTAGTCGCCCATCGCCGCTCGGGCGTCGGGCGTCAGGTAGGGCTCGGCGAGCGGTTGCCTGTTCACGTGGACGGTGCGATCCCTGATCTCGACGATGTCGCCGGGGACCCCGATCACCCGCTTGATGAGGTCCTCTTCCTCCGGCTGCGCGAACCCCAGGCCTTCGCCCAGCCAGTGGAATAAGGACCCCAGCACGCTCTGGTCCGGGAGCAACGTGGGGTCGGGGTTCTCGAAGACGACGACGTCGCCCCGGCCGACGTCGCCGAACCGGTACGCGAGCTTGCTCACCAGCACCCGGTCTCCCGGCATGAGCGTGGGCTCCATCGAGGAGGAGGGGATGAAGAACGCCTGGACCAGGAAGGATTTGATGAGGATGGCCACCACCAGCGAGATGAGGACGAGGACCGGGACCTCGCGGATGAGCGGGGGGTGCTCCTTCCTCCGGGAGCCTTCGGCCTCCGCCGCACCGGGCCCCTCCAGGGGCACGCGCTCCAGCAATCGCTCGAGGGGCGAGGGTTCGGGATCCCGCCGGCGTTCGTCGGTTGTGGCCATGGGCGCGGCAAGCCTACCCGGGCCGGGTGGGAAGCTCAGACCCCCGTCCCCACCTTCCTCGCTCGGGCTCGCACCAGGAGCCGCCACCCGTGGTCGGCGATCAGCGCGACCGAGGCCGTGACGGCCAGGTTCCCGAGGAGGGCGCCGAGGATCCCGGAGACCGCGGCGATGGCCAGGGGCGCGCCCCGGAGGTCGCTCACCAGCCAGACGTGGCGGAACCCCGCGTAGGCGAGGAAAGCCGCCAACACCCACACCGGGAGGAGTCCCAGGAGTACCGGAACCTGGGCGGCGAAGAACAGCCCCAGAAACAGGAAGGCCCCACCGAGGAGCAGGTTCATCCCAGCGGTCCGGGCCCCCAGGCGAACGTGAGCGGTGAGGCCGCCGGCGCCGTGGCACATCGGGATCCCGCCGAGGAGCGCGGAGACCGTGTTTCCCAGGCCCGCCGAGAGGCACACCCGCGACGGGCTCACCCGCTCTGCTGTAGGGCCGAAGTACTCGTGCGCCAGGTCGTTCACGGCCACCACGGCGTTCCCGAACGTGAGGGGGAGCTGGGGGACGACCAGGAGGAGGAAGGCCGTCCCGAACGCGGCCGCCGGCGGGACCCGCACCGAAGGAAGCGCGAACGCCGGGCCGACGACGCTCGGTTGGACGGCGGCGAGGACGGCCGCACAGCCCACGCCGAACAGAGCGAGCGCCGCCCAGTAGTGGCGCTTGTGCGCGGCGGCCGCGACGCCGCCGAACGCGAGGACGGCCAGAACGACGGGCCAGGGAGAGGGCGGCGTTCCCGCAAAGAGGTCCGGTGGGCGCTGGACCAGGCGGAGCGCCGTGAGGACGAGGAGCCCCCCGACGCCGAGCTGGAGGGCCCGAACCATGGGCTTCGTGAACAGGCGGGACAGGACGTCCGCGACGTGCCCCACCGAGAGCAGGAGGAGGAACCCCGCCAGCTCGAGCCCTGCGGCGTGGATCACCTCGGCCGAGAGCTGCTGGGCCACCGCCACCGCCGTGAGGGCTTTCAGCGGCTGCACCGGGAACGGGATGCGGAAGGCCAACCCTGCCGCGATAACCAGCAGCCCGGCGCACACCAGGAGGGCGCCGGGGTCGAGGCCGTTCACCAGGATCAGTGCCGCCGCCAGGGGAACGAGCACGCCGAGGTCGGCCACGGCGCCGGCGGCCTCGCCCACGCCGATCCGGAACCCGCCGGTGGCGCGGCCGGCCACCGCGGCGCTCATTCCGCCAGCTCCACCATGACGTTCGTGGCCTTCACCGTGGCCACGGCGTGCATCCCCGGCTTCAGGCCCATCTCGTCCGCGGCCTCGCGGGTGATGAAGGCGAGGATCCGATGGGGGCCGGACAGGATCTCGACGGTCGCGGCGAGCTTGTCCCGCTTCACCTCGGTGACTACGCCGGGGAACCGGTTGCGGACGCTGCCCGCCGTGACCTTGGGGCGCGACCGCCGTTCGGCCAGGAGCCGGGCCACCTCGTCGGCGGGGATCAGGCGCTGTCCGCCACTGGTTCGGGTGGCCCTGATCGCTCCCTCCCGCTCCCACCGCCGGAGGGTCTCCACCCGCACGCCGAGCATCTCGGCGGCCTCCCCGATCCGGTAGCCCTCGCTCATGGGCTCAGGATACTAGGGTTGAGGGACTACAACGCCAGAGAAAGCTAGCGCGTTTAGACTGCGAAGCGGACGTGCACCACGTCGCCCTCCTGGACGACGTAGTCCTTGCCCTCTATCCGGACCAGGCCCTTGTGCTTCGCAGCCTCCATGCTCCCCGCGGCGACCAGGTCGTCGAACGGGATGACCTCGGCTCGGATGAAACCGCGCTCCATGTCGCTGTGGACCATCCCCGCGGCCTCCGGCGCCTTCGCGCCTCGGCGGACCTCCCACGCGTGGGCCTCCTCGGGCCCGCCGGTGAGGAACGTGATGAGGTCGAGGGCCCGGTAACTCGCGTGCACCACCTTCTCCAGGCCGGGGTCGTGCACCCCGAATTCGTCGAGCAGCGCTCGCGAATCCTCGGCGTCCATCTCCGCGGTCTCCGCCTCGATCTCGGCCCACACGCCGACGGTTCCATCGGGGAGGTCGGACGGCACGGCGGCACCTTCCTCGAGGTTCGCCACCACGACCCACGCCTTGAGGGTGAGGGGCGCGAAGGGCCGGAGGTGCGTCAGGTCCTCCGGCCCCAGGCCGGCGTCGCGGAGGAGCGTCTCGGCCGACAGGGCATCCCGCGCCCTGCGAAGCGCGCCCACCTCTTCGGAAGGCTTGCCCCTGGAGTGCTTCTCGGCCTTCTCCAGGGCCGGTTCGACCACCGCCAGGTCGGCCAGGACCAAGTCGGCCGTGACCTCCGCAAGCTCGGCCGCCGGCTTGGCTTCGGGGCCGAAGCACCGGATCACCAGACACAGCGCGTCCGTCTCCCGGAGCTGCCCGATGCCGTGCGCGGAAGACGTGCCGCCGGGGACATCGACGAATCGGACCTGCGCGTGAGCGGCCCGCTTCGACCGTTCGATCTCGGCGAGCGTCTCGACGCGGGGGTCCGGGACCGGCACCACGGCCTGGTTCGCGTGGCCGCCCTTCGCGCCCGCATGCGTGAGCGCGGTGAACAGCGTGGACTTGCCGGAGAACGGCACACCGACCAGGCCGATGTCCTTCATCGTCCGGCGAGCCTAGCCGAACCGAGGCGCGAGCCCGCCGCTTCGTTCCCCCGGAGCGTGAGGCCTACGCGGCCTTGGTCTCCCAGAAGATCTTGGCGATCTCGTCGATCAGGGTGAGCAGCTTCTCACCCTGATCTGGATCCTGGGACTTCTTCGCCGCCCCGGCCTCCTTGGTCGCCTTCCAGAACAGCTCGTGGAGCTGGGGGTAGGCCTCCAGGTGTTCGGGCTTGAAGTAGTCGGTCCACAGCACCCACAGGTGCTCCTTGACCAGGTTGGCCCGCTCCTCCTTGATCTGAAGGCACCGCGCCCTGTAGTCCTCCAGCGTCTCGCCCGCCGTCTTGAACTTGTCCGGGGCCTGGTATCGAGCCTGGACGGCCTTCACCGACTCGGCTTCGATGCGGGCCTGGGCCGGGTCGTAGATGCCGCACGGCAGGTCGCAGTGGGCATGGACGACACGGTGGGGCTTGAGCAAAGCTTCGCGGATGGACATGCCGCCTCCTTCGGACGAGGTCTCCGACAGAACCTATCACCGAGGTCGGAGATTGAGCCAGACGGCAGCGGCTGTGGCGGTCGGCGTGGCCCTCGCCTACACCTTCCTTCGGTGGGAGCCGTTCAAGGTCGAGGTCACCGGCCCCAGCATGGCCCCCACGCTCCTGCCCGGCGACTGGGCTCTCGCCGTGAAGCCCGCACGGCTCCGCCGGCGGGACGTGGTGGTCGTGGAGCATCCAGCGCGTCCGGGTTTCGAGATGGTCAAGCGCATCACCGGCATCCCCGGCGAGCTCGCCCCGGGCGGGAGGTTCCTGGCGTTCGACGAGTGGTGGGTGGAGGGTGACAGCCCGGCCGCCTCCACCGACAGCCGCCACTTCGGGCCGGTCACGACCGACCGCATCAAGGCCACGGTGCGACTTGTCTACTGGCCGCCCTCCAGGCGGCGCCTCCTCTGACGATCCAACGAGGGCCCGGGGGCCCGGCCGCTACGGGGCGGCCGGGCCCGTCGGATCCACGATCCACAGCCCGCTGTTCATGTCCGAGGCGAAGATCAACCCGTCGCTCGCCCGGATGGCCACGCCCCATACGAAGGGGCCGCTCGGGACGGAGTCGCTGTGGGACGGGGCCCCGTCCGGGACGAACTGGCCCACCATCACCGGGTCCCCGGGCGTGGCCGCGTTGAGCGGGGTGAGGTCGAGGGCCACGATCCCGTGCGTGTACCAGGACGCGTACGACCGGTTCCCCCTGACCTCGTTGTTGTGCACGCTCCAGGTCCCGAGGGGCGAGGTCAGCGTGTGCACGTACGGGAGGTCGTCGAACTTCGCCACCTGCTGCCCGGTGCTCGCGTCGAACACCCGGAGGAACCCCCACGACGGTTGCTGGGCCACCAGCCTGGCCCGGCCGACGTCGACCATGCCGAGGGCGGTGGCGTGGTCAGTGAAGAGCACGGGGATCCTGATGCCCGAGGGGAACGAGAACCACTGGGGGCTGGTGTTCCTGGCGATGAAGTCGTGGACCACTGCGGCCGCGCCGAGCCCCTGGGCCACCTTCTCCTGCCTCCCGGAGCCGCATGCCGGCCGGCGGGGCTTGGGGTCGAAGAACTTGAAGTAGGTCTTCACCACCGCGATCCGTCCGTCGACATTGGCCGATCCGTAGTCGGCGGGCGAGCATCCCTGGCGCTCCGGCCGGACTACCCGGCCGGACAGCCGGTGGTTTGAAGAACGCCACAGGGCCCGCGCATAGGGCGCCTCACTCCCTATGCCCACGTCGCCGCCGGACACGATGCGCGCCGGGGACCGGGGGTCGAAGTCCTCGTCGTTCTGCAACAGGAAGGTCCTGCTGGTCCCCTGATAGACGGCCAGAGAATGCGCATCGCCATCCGCGTCGGCCGGGTAC
>JBOGVI010000103.1:0-3832 GCA_050692695.1 Actinomycetota bacterium | reverse complement strand
GCCCAGGCCCTGGCGGGCCTGCGGCAGATCGCGGCCGCACCCGAGATCGAACTGTCGGCCCTGCCCTTTGCCGCGCCCAGCCTCCCGGCCCTGGCCGCGAGCGGGCTCTCGGCGGACCTCACCACGCAGCTCGAACGGGGTCGCCAGACCGTGGCCACAGCGCTCGGCCGAACCCCCAACCCCGCTATCCTCCGCCCGCCCGGCTCGGTGGTGGACCAGGTGAGCCTGGACCAGCTCCCCGGCCAGGGGGTGACCCTCCTCCTGCTCGACGACTGGGCCGCACCGCCGCCGCCGCAACCCCTCGGCTTCGTGGCGCCCCCCGCCACCTCGCTCCCCGCGGGCGGCGGGGAGATCGACGCGCTCGTCTCCGACGCGGACGTCCAGGCCCTGTTCGGCTGGGAGCTGATGACCAAGGACCCCGTGCTCGGCGCCCAGGCCATCCTGGGCGAGCTCGCGCAGATCTGGTTGGAGCAGCCGGGGGTAGAGCGAGGGATCGCCGTCACGTTCCCCGATGCGTTCGACCCACCCGGCGCCTTCTTCGGTCCGTTGGTTCGGGGGATCGCCGCCGCCCCTTGGGTTCGCAAGACCACCGCCACAGCGCTGTCCCAGGCCTTCCCCCCGCCCGGGCCGGGGCGGCTCGCACCGGCCCTGTCCCCGACGTTCCCCCGTGAGTACGTGGAGACCATCAAACAAACGCGCCGCCGGATCGGCATCTACCGTTCCATGCTCGTTGCCGACAGCGATGAGCCCGACCGGCTCGAGACGCTGCTGCTCCTGGCCGAATCCGGCCAGTTCCTGGGCGACAAGACCACCGGCTCCTGGTTCGCCCGCTACGCGCGCGACTCGGTGGGGGCGATCTTCAACGCGATCCGTCCAGACACGGATCAGGTGATCACGCTGACCTCCAGCGCCGGCAGGGGGATCCCGATGCGCGTGACGAACGGGAACGACGAGCCCGTCCGCATTACGATCAGGCTGGTCTCGCCGCACCTCCAGGGCACACCCGAGTCGTCCATGATCCTCGACGCGCGGTCCACACGAACGGTGAACTTCGACGTGTCGCTGACCACCACCGGGCGGTTCCCGGTGAACGTGCAGATCGCGTCGCCCTCGGGCCGGATGATCGGCGAGAGTACCTTGATCGTGAGATCCACGGCGTACAACCGGATCGCGCTCATCATCACCTTCGGCGCGGCGGCGGTGGCCTTGCTCGTGTGGGCCAGGAGGTTCCTGCCACGTCGGACCGGGTGACCCCGGACGCCCCGGAGGCCGGCGAGCTCCCGCCGGAGGACTCCCAGGCGTCGTTCGTCCGCAGCACCGCGGTGATGTCGGTGGGAACCGCGCTGTCGCGCGTCACGGGGTTCCTTCGCCTGGCGGCCATGGCGTACGCGCTCGGCATCGTCGAGACGCGTCTGGCGGACGCCTACAACATCGCCAACATCACGCCGAACATCATCTACGAGCTCGCCCTCGGTGGGATCCTGACCTCGGTGTTCGTCCCGGTATTCGTGGAGTGGCTCCAGAGCCGGGGGCGCGAACGAGCATGGGATATGGCCCGGCGGACATTCACGATCACCGCGATCTCCCTCGTCGCGATCGCCCTGCTCGGCGTGACCCTCGCTCCGTGGATCGTCCGCCTCTACACCGTGGGGGTGCCGGAGGACCAGCGCGCGGTGGTGGAGGAGCTCGCCTCGTTCTTCCTGCGATGGTTCATGCCGCAGATCGTCTTCTACGGGATCGGCGCGGCCGCCACCGGGCTGCTGAACGCCCATCGACGGTTCGCCGCGCCGATGTTCGCGCCGATCCTCAACAACCTCATCGTCGTCGGCACGTTCCTGACGTTCGACGCGATGTCCCGGCCGGACCAGGCAGTCCTGGCTACCGGGTCCCAGAAGCTGGTTCTCGCCACCGGGACGACCCTGGGGGTCCTGGCAATGACCGCCGCGCTGTGGCCCTCGCTCCACCGCCTGGGGTTCCGGTTCGGGTGGCGGCCCGGCTGGCGGGACGAGGCGGTGTCCCGCATCACCCACCTGGCAAAGTGGGTGATCGTGTACGTGGCGGCGAACCAGCTCGGATACCTCGTCGTCCTGATCCTCGCGGCCCGGGTCCAGGGCGGGTACACGGCCTACGCCGCCGCGTTCATGCTGTTCCAGCTCCCGCACTCGATCTTCGTCGTCTCGGTGTTCACGGCGCTGCTGCCGGCGATGTCGTCGCGGTGGGTCGACGGCGATCGGGCCGGCTTCCGTGAGCTCCTGGCCGGGGGGATCCGGTGGACCGGGGTGCTCGTAGTGCCGGCCGCCCTGGGCTACCTGGCGCTGGCCGTCCCCATCGTCCGACTGCTCCTCGAGCACGGGGTGACCCGTCCGAGGAGCACCGAGCTCGTTGCCGGCGTCCTGGTGTTCTTCGCCGTCGGGCTGTTCTCCTTCTCCACGTTCCAGCTCCTGCTTCGCGCGTACTACTCGATGCAGGACACACGGACCCCGGCCCTGGTGAACATCGCGGCGGTGGGCCTGAACGTGGCGCTCGACCTGCTGTTCGTCTTGGTCCTCGACCTGGGGGTCCGGGGGTTGGCCCTGGGGCACGCCACCGCGTACACCTTTGGATCCATGGCCCTGGCCTTGATCGTCCGCCACCGGCTGGGCGGGATCGACGGCAGGCGGATCCTGTCCGGCCTGGCCCGGACGGTCCCCGCGGCCGCGGTCACCGCGGCGGCGGCGTGGGGGGTGGCCCGGCTCATCGACGAACAGCTCGGCACCGCCACCCTCGGAACACAGGCCCTCCAGGTGCTCGGGGCGGTCGTCGCCGGGGTGCTTGTCTTCGTGGCGACAACGCTTATGTTCCGCATCGAGGAGGTCGATGTGGTGCGAAGGCAACTCGTCGCGAGGTGGAGGTGAAGACGGTGGGGAGGCTGTCGGACGAGCGCGGGCTGGTCAGCAAGCTCTCGGTGATATGGCTCGTCATCGTCGCGCTGTTTGTGGTGGCCGCCTTCGACACTGGCTCCATCGCCCTCACCAAGTTCAAGGTGGCCAGCGCCGCCGAGAAGGCGGCCTTCGAGGCGGCGGCCACGTACAAGGCGACAGGGAACCGCGACAAGGCCCGCCTCACCGCGCTCGAACAACTGGAGGAGGAGGCCCCGGGCGCCCGGCTCGCGAGGGACGGGTTCTCCATCAACCAGCGGACCGGAGAGGTCACCGTGACCGCGGTGGACCGGGCCTCCACCCTGCTCGCCGGCCGCATCGGGTTCCTCAAGGAATACACCAGGACGATCGCCACCGAGACCGCCGGCCCCTCGACGTTCTGAGCATCCTGGGCCGTCGGCCGGATGTCGCGACGTAGACTGCGCGGGTGAGGACGGAGCAGCCACGGGCCGTGCTCGCGGGGCGATACGTCCTCGAGCAGGAGCTCGGTCGAAGCGGCCTCGGTGTGGCCTGGCGAGCCACTGACCTGGTACTGGACCGCCGGGTGGTGGTGAAGCTGCTCCGGCCGGAGCTGGCCGAGGATCCCGGATTCGCCGATCGCCTAGTCGAGCGACTGCGCGCCGTGGCCCTGGTGTCCCATCCCGGGCTGGCCCGCCTCCTGGACACGGGCCGCGAGGACGGTGTGGAGTTCATCGTTCGCGAATACGTGGAGGGCGGCAGCCTCCGGGACCTCCTGGATTCGGAGAGGAAGGTGCCGGCGGACCAGGCGGCCCGCGTCATCGGCTTTGTGCTCGACGTGCTGGCGGCGTCCCACGATGCCGGCATCCTCCACCTCGACCTGAAGCCCGAGAACGTGCTCATCGGGCCCGACGGCACGGTCCGCGTATGCGATCCGGTGATCGCCCAGGCCCCTG
>JBOGVI010000102.1:0-11432 GCA_050692695.1 Actinomycetota bacterium | reverse complement strand
GCTCGAACCTGGCCACACGTCGGTTTCGCGCCACTCGCCGTTCACGCGTACCCGGATCAGCACGCCGCCGTCCTTCGCCTCCTCTCAGCGATCTGCCTTCGGCAGGCCGCTTCGACCAGGGGGAATGCAGCAGCCTCGTCCGTTTCGCTTCGCTCCGCGGGGCTGGTGCCCCCCTGGGCCCCCTCTTGCGTCACGAGACCAATGCCTCCTCGGCCCGCTCGTCCAGGGCCCACCCCAGTGCGCGCTGGGCCAGGACCCGGCAGGCGTGTCGCCGGTATTCCGCCGAGCCGCGGACGTCGTCGATGGGGGTCGCGGCAGCCGCCACCCGTTCGCCGAATCCCTCCACCTCCTCGGGCGGAACCGGCGCCGAGGCATCGTCCCATGTGCCCGCCCGCGCCAGCGCTTCCGCCACGAAGGCCTCGGCGTCCGGCGCCCGGAGCACGTTCGGTCCCACCGAGCCGAGCGCGACCCGCACGGTCCGGGCCTCGTCGTCCATGACGAGGCACAGACTGACCACCGCGATCACCATGGCGTTTCGGGTCCCGACCTTGGAGAAGGACTGGGGTCCGCGGACCACCCGCCACCGGGCCCCCAGGATCAGCTCGTCCGGGGCGAGCGAGTTCCGCTTCGGACCGAGGAGGAACTGCCGCCAGGGCACCGTTCGCACCCGGCCGCCGGCGGCGTTCAGCACGACCTCCCCGTCGTGCGCGGCCACCACCGGCAGCGCGTCGCCGGCGGGGGACGCCGTCCCCAGGTTCCCGCCGATGGTGCCGCGATTTCGGATCTGAGGCGACCCCACCGAGCGCGAGGCCTGGACCAGCGCCCGCATCTCGGGCAGCTCGTGCAGGATCCGTGTGTAGGTCACCCCGGCCCCGACGAACAGGTGGCGGTCCTCCCGCCGCAACACCTGGAGCTCCGGGACCCGCGACACGTCGATCATCGTCTCCGGCCGGGCGTGGTCGAAGTTCAGCTCGACCATCAGGTCGGTCCCCCCCGCGATGGGCACGGCCTCGGGGTGCGCCTTCTTCGCCTCGAGGGCCTCCTCGAGGGTCCGGGGCAGCACCACCTCCATCAGAACTTGCCCTCGGCGAACGCATCGATCATCGCGTTCACATCGTCGCCCAGCGGGTACAGGACGGGGCACGTGCACCCGGCCTCGACGTACTCGCGCACCTTCGCCCGGCACTCGTCCGACGTCCCGGAGGCAGTGATCATCTGCACCACCTCGTCGGGCACGAGCTTCATGGCCCGGTGGATCTCCTCCTCGGACGCCGGCCAGGTGAGGACCTTGCCGATCTCGTCGAGCAGCGACGGGTCCACGCCGCTCGCCTTCCCGATGTGCGGCTGTTGCCCCAGGTACTGGGTCACGAGCTCGCGCGCGCGATCCAGGGCCCTCTCCCGGTCCTCGTCCAGCGAGCACACCACGAGCTGCGGCCGGTCGACGTCCTCCACGCTCCGCCCGGACCGGGCGGCGCCGGCCGCCAGTCGGTCCAGGGCCGTGGCGTTGTACTTCGGCCCCACCAGGTAGTTGAGCAGGACGCCGTCGCCGATCTCGCCGGCCAGCTCCATCATCTTCATGCCGGTGGCCCCGACGTAGATGGGGACGTTCCGGGGCGAGCGGTCCCCGTGGACGATGTCGATCTCGATGTCCTCCACGTCCACGAACTCGCCGTGGAACGTGACTCGCTCCATCGCCATCAGCCGCCGCGCCGTCTCCACCATCTCGCGCATGGCCGTGAGCGGCTTCCGCCGGTCCACGCCGACCTTCGACGCGAGGGGCTCCCACCACGCTCCGATGCCCAGCATCACCCGACCCGGTGCGAGGTCGTCGAGCGTGACGAACGTCGCAGCGAGCAGGCCCACGTTCCGGGTCCAGGAGTTCACGACGCCGGAGCCCACCTTGATCCGGTCCGTCGTAGCGGCGAAGGCGGCCATCGGCACGGTGGCCTCCCGGACCAAGCGGCTCTCGGCTTGCCACACCGCCTCGAACCCCCGCTCCTCCGCATACCGCACGTACCCGATGCCGTCGCGGATGGGGTGTTTGTCCTGGAGGTACAGGGCCACCCGCCCCTCGTTTCCGACCGCCACGTCTAGCTATCCCCCTTCCGGCTGGAACAGATGCGCGGGAATCTCGTCCAGCCGCCGCCACAGCCGTGCCGCTTGCTCCCTGGCCTTTGCCGTGACCTCTTCCTGGTCCACCCGGGTGAGGAGGCGGTCCGCCACCACCATCTCGCCCGCCACCATCACGTCGCGGACGTGGTGGGCACCGATGCCGAACAGCCAGTGCCACGGGACGTTCGCATCGGTGGCAGGCGTGACGTCGGTGTACTCCAGGACCACCAGGTCGGCCGGCGCGCCCGGCTCGATCCGCCCCATCCCGGTCTCCCCGAAGGCCCGGCCGGCCACGGCCGCGCCCCGGGCCAGCCGGACCAGCGGCCACGACGCCGAGGCGGACACGCTCTCCTCCCGGAACCGCCAATAGGCCGTCTTGGACTCGGCGAACATGTCGGCGCCGATCCCGTCGGTGCCGAGTGCCACCCCCGCGCCCAGGGCCGCGACCGGCGCGCGCCCAACCGAGTTGTTCATGTTCGAGCGGGGGTTGTGGACCACCGTGGCCTCGGCGTCGCGGATGGCCTCGATCTCTCCCGCGTCGACGTGCACGCAGTGGGCCAGGAGCGCGCCCTCGCCCAGTACCCCCTGCCGGGCCAGCCGGTCCACCACGCGTTCCTTGAACCGGGCCTGGGCGTCACGCTCGTCGGCCGCGTCCTCGGCCACGTGGACGTGGACGCCGACCCTGCCGTCGCGGGCCACCTCCGCGCAGGCCGCGAGTGTCTCCTCGGTCAGCGTGAACGACGCGTGCGCGCCCACCATACCCCGCGCGAGCGGCCAGCCGGCCTTCAGGAACCGGCGGTTCTCCTCCATCCCGGCGACGGCTCGCTCCGGGCCGTCACGATCGGTGACCTCGTAGCAGAGCACCGAGCGCAGGCCGATCTCCTCCAGTGCCTCCGCGATCACGTCGAGCGATCCCTCGATCGCGTTCGGAGACGCGTGGTGGTCGACCAGCGTGGTCGTCCCGGTGAGCAGCGCGTCCATCCCTCCGGCCAAGGCCGAGGCTCGGACCCCGTCCGCGTCGAGCGCCCGGTCCAGTCGCCACCACACCCGCTGGAGCATCTGGACGAAGTTGGCGGGCGGCTCGAGAGCGTACGGCATCCCGCGCGCGAGCGCGGAGTACAGGTGCATGTGGGCGTTGACGTTCCCCGGGATGATCAGGCAGCCGGTGCAGTCCACCCGGGTCGCGCCTTCGGGCGCCGCTCCCAGGCCGATGACACGCTCGCCGTCGACCACCACGTCCGCCCGCGAAAGCGCGGGCGGGTCGAGCGACGCGAGGACGGTCCCCCCCGTGAGCGCGACCGTCATCGCGCTCCTCCTACGCGCCCCGCGAGGCCGCCGCCAGCTTGGGCACCGCGGCCCGGGCCGCGGCCGAGTCCTTCATCGGTAACCGGGTCCGCCACTCACCCTCGAATGCGCGCAGCGCGCCGGCCACGGCGGCTGCGGTGGGCACCAGGCCGATCTCCCCCAGTCCCTTGGCCCCGTACGGGCCCTCGGGTTGGGGCACCTCCACCAGGATGCACTCAACGTCCGGCATCCCGGCGGGCGGCACGATGCCGAGCGACTTCAGCGTGGTCGTGACGGGGTGGCCGTCCTGCACCACGTACTCCTCGGAGAGGGCGAACCCCAGCCCCATATGCACCGCGCCCTCGATCTGCCCCTCGACCAGCGTCGGGTTGATGACCTTCCCCGCGTCGTGGGCGGCGATCACTTTCGCCACCCGACCGGCGTCGTCGAGCATGACCACCTGGACCGCCCATCCGTAGGCGAAGTGGGTCACGGGCTTCTCCACATCGACGCCGGGCTTGTTCGTGTAGTCGATGGTCAACGCGCCGTAGAACTCCCGGCCCGCCAGGTCGGCGAGCCGCTTGCCGTCGAGCTCGGACTTCAGCTTGCTCGCGGCGTCCATGACGGCCCGGCCTCCGAGGATCGTCGAGCGGGACGCCGTCGTCTGGCCCGTGTCGAGCTCGCGCATCGTGTCCACGACGACGTGGACCTGGGAGGCGTTCAGGCCGAGCTCCTCGCAGGCGATCTGCTGGAGGGCGGTGTGGACGCCCTGGCCCATCTCGGTCCACGAGTGGAACAGCGTCACGGTGCCGTCGGGCTCCGGCCGGAGGATCGCCTTGCCCTGCTCGAGGAGCCCGTTGCCGATCCCGTTGTTCTTCACGCCGCAGCCGATGCCGGCGTACGTCGCGTCTCGGTACCGGTCGCGCACCGCGAGCAGACACTCCTTGATGCCCACGCCGGGGCCGAGCACCTGGCCGGTTCCGAATATGTCCCCCACGTCGAGCGCGTTCCGCCACCGGATCTCCCACCCGTCCACGCCGACCTTCTCGGCCAGCCGGTCGAGCATCCCGTCGACGGCGAAGGCCACCTGGTTCACGCCGAACCCGCGCATCGCGCCGTTCGGCGGGTTGTTCGTGTAGACGGCCCGCGACTCGATGTCCACGGCCTCGAACCGGTACGGCCCGCACGCGTGCCCGGCCGCGCGCTCCAGGACCTTGTCCCCGACGCTCGCGTACGCGCCCGTGTCCCCCACGATGCGCGCGCGGATGCCCGTGAGATGTCCTTCGGCGTCCGCGCCGATCGTGTACTCCATGTGCAGGGGGTGCCGCTTCGGATGGAACGCCAGGCTCTCGGCCCGCGACAGCGTGAGCAGCACGGCCCGCCCGGTGAGGTGGGCCATCAGCGCGGCGTGGCACTGGACGTTCAGGTCCTCCTTGGCCCCGAACGCGCCGCCGTTCGCCACCTGCGTGACGCGCACCTTGTCCTCGGGCCACCCCAGCAACGAGGCCACCTGCCGGCGGTCCTCCCACACCCCCTGTCCCTGTGAGTAGACGTGGATGCCGCCCTCCTCCGGCACCGCGAAGGCCGACTCCGGCTCCAGGAAGGCGTGCTCGACGATCTGGGTCTCGAACGTCTCGGTGAAGACATGGGCCGAGCTCGCCAGGGCTTCATCCACGTCGCCCCGCTTCACGATCGACGTGGAGAGCAGGTTGCCGTCCGCGTGCAGCTTCGGCGCGTCCGGCTCCAGCGCGCGGAACGGATCCACCACCGGCTCGAGGATCTCGTACTCCACCTCGACCAGTGCGGCGGCTTCCCGGGCAGCGTGGCGTGACTCGGCTGCCACCACGGCAAGGACGTCACCCACGTAGCTGGTGACCTCGCCCACCGCCACGAACTGGCGCCAGTCCTTCGTGATCAGCCCCAGGGTTCGCTCACCCGGCACGTCCTCGGACGTGGCCACGGCGACAACGTCGGGGTGCGCCTCCGCCGTCGCCGTGTCGATGCGGAGCACCTTCGCCCTCGGGTGGTCGGAGAACCGGATGGCCGCATGCAGCATCCCGTCGGCCGTCATGTCGTTGATGTACGGCTTGTCGCCGAGCGCCAGCTCCCGGCCCTGGTACCGGCCGGTCCGCGAGCCGACCCGGCCGCTCCAGTCGGGCTCCGGCACCGGCTCGCCCCGCCGGGCCCCGGCCGCGAACTGGACGGCGTCCACGACCTTCACGTAGCCGGTGCACCGGCACAGGTTCCCGGCCAGGGCCCGGGCCACCTCGTCCCGCGATGGCTCAGGGTTCTTGGCCAGCAGGGCCTCGCCCTTCATCACGATGCCCGGGGAGCAGAACCCGCACTGCGAAGCCCCCGACGCTACGAAGCAGTCGGCCCACATCGAGCGCTCGTCGCCCGACAGCCCCTCCTGGGTCACGATGCTCCGGCCCTCGGCGTGCTGGGCCTTCTGGGCGCACGACACCACGGCCTTGCCGTCGATCAGCACCGTGCACGCGCCGCAGGAGCCCTCGGGGGCGCAGCCGTCCTTCACCGAGGTGGCACCGCACTCCTCGCGCAGCAGGTCGAGGAGACTCATGCCCGTTCGGATCTCGACCTCGACCGGCCTCCCGTTCAACGTGAACCGCACGGCCGTCGCCTCCTCCCGGCCCCTGTCACTCCACCGCCCCCAGCACCAGCGAGAGCAGCGACATCCGCATCACCACGCCGTTGAAGGCCTCGACCCAGTACCGGGCGTGGCGGGTATCGTCCACGTCCACCGGCAGCTCGTCCATCCTGGGCAACGAGTGCAAGACGATGGCGTCGCTCTTGGCCCGGTCCCGGAGGAGCTGCCGGGTCACCTTGTACGCGTCTGGCGTGGTGGGGAGCTCGCCGGCGCGCTCGTCGCGACCTTTCGTGTAGTCGGCCTGGACCACCGGCTCCATGTAGATCACGTCGGCGTCGGCGACGCACTTCTCCACCGACTCCACCTCACGGTAGGTCACGCTCCGCTCGTCGAGCTCGGCCTTGAACTCCGGCAGCAGGGACATCTCCGGTGGCGACACGATCAGCGCTTCCATGTCGAACTGCGACATGGCGTACAGGATGGAGTGCATCGTCCGCATCCGCATGTCGCCCACGCAGAGCACGGTGAGCCCGTCGAGCGTCCCTTTCTCGTGCCACATCGTGTACAGGTCGGTCACAACCTGGGTGGGGTGCTCTCCCCACCCGTCGCCGCAGTTGATGATGGGCACCGATGCCCACCTAGCGGCCTCGGCCGGCGCCCCCTGCTGGAAGTGCCGCATGGCGATGACGTCGCCGTAGTACTCCAGCATGTGCACGGTGTCCTTGATGGACTCCTGGTAGAAGTCCCCGGCCCGGGTCATCTTGGCGTCGGAGAAGCCGCACACGTGGCCGCCCAGCCGGTGCATGGCGGCCTCCGTGGCCAGCCGGGTGCGGGTGCTGGGCTGGTAGAACGCGGTGACGAGGGTCTTGTCCCGGAGCAGGTCGCCGTTCCGCCGCTCCCGCGCGTGCGAAGCCAGTCGGTCGGCGACCTCGAAGACGTGGAAGTACTCCTCCCGCTCGAAGTCCCTGAGCGACAGGATGTCCCGCCCCAGGAAGCTCCTCATCGTCGGTCCTCCTCGTGTTCAGCCATCATCGCTCAGCGCCGGGTCCCGGTGAACAGGACCGCGATGCGTTCGTCGCTCGCGACCTGGCCGTTCCGTACCAGCTCGAGCAGCCCGGCCAGGCCGGCCGACCCCGTGGGGTCCACGTCGATGCCGGTGGCATCCGTGGCGAGCGCGTTCGCCTCGGCCAGCGTCTCCTCGGACACCACTAGGGCCGAGCCGTCGGTAGCGAGCATCCCTGACACCACGTCGGCCCAGTCGTAGGTCTCGTCGTCGAGGATGCCGGTGGCGATGCTCTTCGGCTCCTCCTCCCACGGCCACATGAACTCCGATCGGTGGGTCCGGGCGTAGCGCATGCCCTCCACGATGGCGGCGGGGGACTCCGGCTCCCCGATCCGCTCGAGGATCAGGTCGTACGCCCGCTTCAACGGGTACGCGCCGCGGGTCTGCACCGTGTCGACCTTGGGAAGAGCGGCCGGCGCCTCCAGCAGCGCGGCGTCCTCGAAGGCCCGGACGCACGAGCTGGCCAGGGCGCCGCCCCCCACCTGGACCACCAGGCCGGTCAGGGTGGCATCGGTCGAAACGAGTGAGGAGATCATCTCGTAGGCCAGGGTCTCGCCGCCCTCGATGGCCAGGCCGTTGTCGCCGCCCTGGACCGTGAACGGCAGGGCCCCGGCGGCCAGCGCCTCCTTGAGCCCCAGGTACGCCGGGTCGCCGGCCATTCCCTCCGCTCGGGGACAGACCTCGATGTGTGCGCCGAGCTCCTCGAGCCCGGCGATCACCTTGGGGTCGGCCCAGGTCGGCACGAACACTTTCAACGTGCGCTCGGCCGCCCGGGCCACCACCGCAGCCGCCAGGGCCGCGTTGCCGCAGGAGGCGATGGCGAGGTCGGGCCGGTCCCCGTCGACCAGGCCCGCCTGCTCCGCCACGAGCAGGTGGACCATCACCCCCATCAGGTGGCGGGCCTTGTGCGAGCCTGAGACGTTGCCGGTCTCGTCCTTCACCCACACCCCGCCCTCCCTGGAGAACCCGAGGTGCTCGGATAGGGCGTCGCTTCGGAAGAACGGCGTCACCGAGAACCCCCGCCCGTCCACCTCGGCCACGGCCTTGTCCAGCCGCTCCACCAGGTCCACGTAGTCGCCGTCCGAGAGCCCGTGGCGCCGGCCGAGGTGGTAGGGATGGAACAGCTCGCGGTAGCGGACGAACGGGTTCGGCTCGTCGTCGTCGGGGAACCCTACGTGCGTCGGGTCGAGCTCCCGGGCCAGCACGTGGTCGATGTCGTCCCCGGGGCTGGCGTTCGGGCATCGGAACGGATATGGCTCATCGGGCGAGGCCACGTGCCCGCACCCCGCGCACACCACCGACGTGACGTTCACGACGCCTCCGCCAAGCCGGTCCGGGCGTTGAAGTCCTCGATCATCTCGTCCCACAGGGGAAGCACGTCCCGAAGGTCCCGCCAGAACCGCTGGGACCCGCGGACCGTGAAGTCCTCGATCGAGGCGCCCTGCTGCTCCACCCACGTGAAGTACCCCAGGTTGAAGATTCGCTCCCGGTCCCGTTCGCCGAGCTCGATGAAGTGGTCGGTCCCCATCGCCTCCAGCGACCGGCCCAGGGTCTCGGCGGCCGCGATCGCGTCGAAGCCACCGGCGAAGTCGCGGCCCAGCACCTTGTCCTTCTCTGTGCCGTACATGGCGGCCCCGTCGGTGGCCACCGTGACGATCACGTCGTCACGCCCCATCGCGAAGAACTTCGCCGTCTTGATGGCGGCCAGCACGTTGCAGATGCTGGACAGCCCGAACGACGAGAGCGACTCGATCACCCATGTCGGAACGCCACGGCCCGACAGCAGGCTCCGGCCGGCGTCGGTGTTGAACAGGACGTTCAGTCGGTCGGTGTCCTGGTCGGAAATGGCCGTGACCGCGTCGGTGTTCATGACGTTGTGGATGAACGGGATGTGCTTGTCTCCGATGCCCTGGATGTTGTGCTCCCCGAACCCATTGGAGAGCATGGTGGGGCACTCCAGGGCCTCCACGGCCACGATCATCGAGCCGTGCCGCTCCTTCAAGTAGTCGCCCGCGCCGAGGGTCCCCGCCGAGCCGCTGGCGGAGACGAAGGCCCGCAGGCGCAACCCGCCGTCGCGCTGGCGCATGGACTCGTATACCCGCTCCAGGGCCGCGCCGGTGCACAGGTAGTGCGCGAGGTGGTTCCCGAACTCGGAGAACTGGTTCAAGATCACATTCTCCGGATCGAGCGCGAGCTGGTTGCACTCGTCGTAGATCTCCTTGACGTTGCTCTCGGTGCCCGGCGTCCGGACGATGTCCGCCGGGTCGGCCACCCACCGTTCCAGCCATTCGAACCGCTCCCGGCTCATGCCCTCGGGCAGCACCGCAACGCCGCGACAGCCCATGATCCGGGAGATGGCCACCCCGCCCCGGCAGTAGTTGCCGGTGGACGGCCACACGGCCCGATGCGCACCTGGGTCGAACCCGCCGGTGACGATGCGGGGAGCCAGGCACCCGTAGGCCGCCAGCACCTTGTGCGCGCCGATCATGGGGAACCGGTCGCCCAGAGCCACCACGATCTTCGCGTCCACCCCGGTGAGCTTCGAGGGCAACACCACGTGCTCCGGCACCGCCACCAGCCCCCGGCGGTCGGCGCCGTTGTGCCAATGGACCCGGAACAGGTTCAGGGGATGGGCCGCGTTGGGGTCCACAGAGGCGAGGTCGGCGCGGATCCGCTCCGGGACCTTGGCCGGGTCGGCCAGCTCGGCGAAGGTGGGGAGGGCGATCCCCGCCCTCCGGAACCGCTCGGCGGTTCGTTGGATGACGCCGTCGTCGATGAGCTCACGCTGAAGCTCCGTTCGGCCTCACCTCCGTTCACCCCGGATGATAGCCCGGGGGCCGAAGGGGAGGCCCTGCGGCGGTGGTCGCCAGCGACAGGCGCCTAGCCGTCGGGCGCGAGGGCGACGCAGTGGATAGCCGGCAGGCCGCGGCCCGCGAGCGTCCACGTCCTGCCGGCGTCGGTCGACGCATAGACCTCGCCGTCGGGGGTCCCGAATGCGGCGTCCGTTCCATGCGCGTCGAGCCAGTGGCTGTCGATGTTCGAGCCGAACCACTCGGGGAGGCCCGAGGTGCACCGCTCGAACGCCCCGCCTGAGAGCGGCCGCCGGTAGACGGCCGCGCGCCCACCGAACGGCCCGGTCGACGCCGACACCAGCACCGCGTCCCCCCCGATCGCCACGGCCCGGCAGTAGGTGGCGTGCAGTCCCCCTGTCTCGAAGGCCCACCTGCCTCCCCCGTCGCCGCTCACGGCAACGCCGCCCGCGCCCAGCGCGGCCACGACCAGCGCAGGCGTCTCTGGGTGCGCCACCACCCGGTGCACGTCGGTGTCGACGTCGATCGTCGGCTCCCACGTCCCGCCGTCGGCCGATCGCACGATCCCGCCCACGTGGACGTTCGCGTATAGGATGCCGTCCGGCCCCGCGGAGAGCGATCGAACGTCCGGCGGCCCGCCCCACGGCGTGTACCAGCCCTCGCGCCCCTCAACCTTGTCGAACGAGGCCACGTTCTCCAGTCGCTTGTCCGCCAGCTTCAGGAGGTGCGCCTCTGCAGCCCCGGCCCACACGTCGCCGCTCACCTCGATCACGCAGTTCAGCCTGCGGCCGGCGGTCTCGGCAACCGGCTCCCACGACGGCCCGTCCCCCCGCCACACCGACTCGCCGTCGACGATCGCCCACCACCCTTCGCGGCCCGGAGCGAGCGCGGTAACCGGACGACCATCGAACGCGACGACGCCCCGGCCCGCTTCGTGAAGCCCTTCGGAGGTCCCCACCAGAACGCGCATCGCATGAAGCGTAATGCTCAGCTGAGCGGCGCGGGTCCAGGATCAGCGGGGGCAGCCGAATGGAACGGCGGCACGCACTTGTCGAGCACCGAATCCGGGGCGCACACGGTGGGCTTGCCGCCCCTCATGGGGATGCCGTTGGCCCCGAGGACGTCCCGAAATAATGATCGAAAGACCGATTCTCCTGGACGACGAAGATGACGTGTTGCATGCCTTCGAAGCCGATCAGACTGGGGGCCTGGCCGGCGCCGTAGGAGGAGCCGGGAGGGCTTCCGGGGGGGTCCCATCCGCCGCAGGCCGCGGCCACCAACGCGAGCAGCGCGACCATTGCGGGGAGCAGGGTGCGGCGCGGGGCCGGACGTGGCGGAGAGTTCCATCGAGGTCGTCGAGACTGACGATACCGCTGGACCCAGCCGACTCCAGGATCGCCAGGAGTCGCCGATCAACCGGGTCCCATGCACGAGGCGCAAAGATGACGGGAGACTGCTTGCTAGACTCTGTGCCGGTCTCGCCAGGTCCCATCGTCTAGTGGCCGAGGACACCACCCTCTCAAGGTGGAGACACGGGTTCAAATCCCGTTGGGACTAC
>JBOGVI010000101.1:0-12026 GCA_050692695.1 Actinomycetota bacterium | reverse complement strand
GCCATGGTCCGCGTGGCCTCTCGGGACCTCGGTGGCGCGACGCTCGAAGAGGTCGTCGCGGAGATCACCGCGATCGCCGCGGCATGCCTGGCGGTGGCCTGCCGGACCGCGGCGCAGTCGGGCCTGGGAGTGATCGGCCTGGGTAAGCTGGGCGGCGAGGAGCTGAACTACGCGTCGGACGTCGACGTGGTGTTCGTTCACCAGGGCGGCGGAAGCGAGCGACAGGACCGGGCCGAACGGCACGCGGCGGAGATCATCCGGCTACTCTCCGACCCCACCGCCGAAGGCATCGCGCTCCGGGTCGACCCCACCCTCCGGCCCGGCGGGCGGGGGGGCGCGCTGTCTCGGTCGCTCGATGCCATGCGCGAGTACTACGGGTCGCAGGCCGCGACGTGGGAGCGGCAGGCGCTGATCAAGGCCCGCCCGGTTGCCGGAGACCTCGAGCTGGGGGCCGCGTTCGTGGAGATGGTGACGCCCCTCGTCTACCCGAAGGAGCTCTCGCCCCAAGCCATCGACGAGGTCCGTCGGGTGAAGGTCCGGCTGGAGGAATACGTCCGGGCCCGAGGCACGGCCGCCACCGAGGTCAAGCGAGGATGGGGCGGGATTCGGGATGTCGAGTTCGCCGTGCAGCTCCTCCAGATCGTCCACGGCCGCCGAAACGAGCGTCTGCGCGAGCCGAACACGCTCCGCGCCCTCGCCGTGCTTGCCGAGGAGGGGTACGTGGCCGAGGACGATGCGGAGGCGCTGGCCGATGCGTACCGGTTCCTTCGGACCCTGGAGCACCGGCTCCAGATGGTCCGTGACCTCCAGACCCACGAGCTCCCCCCGGACCGGCCATCGCTCACCCGGCTGGCCCGCTCCCTCGGCCTGGAAGGACCCGAGGCCCTGCGGGCCGAGTACGAGCGCCGGACCGTCCTCGTGCGAGGGCTGCACGAGCGGCTGTTCTACCGGCCCCTGCTCGAGGCCTTCGCCGGGCCGGCGGCGCCGAGACCCGGAGTGGACCGCTCCGCTACCCAGGAGCTCCTGGCCGGCCTGGGGTTCGGCCGCCCCGCCACCGCGTACGAGGTGCTGGATCGCCTGGTCGATCCGTCGACGCGACTCGGCAAGGTGCTGGCGCACGTGTTCCCGGTGATGGCCCCGGCCCTGGCGCTCGCCGCGAACCCCGACGCGGCGCTACTCCGACTGGAACGGGTGGCCGGCGCCATCGGGCATGAGCGGGGACTGGCTGATGCGTTGGCCACCGACCCGAGCGCTGCCCGGCGGCTCGCCCACGCCGTCTCGGCCAGCTCGTTCGCCACCGACCTGCTTGCCGTCGCGCCCCAGCGGGTCCTGGCGCTGGCCGATGGAGCCGACCCGGCAGATGCGGCGGCCGCGCTCGTGACCGTCGTCGGCCGATACGCCGGCCGCGAGCAAGAGCCCCGCGAGACCGGGCGAGAGATCGCGGCCGTGGCCGATCGAGTCGTTCGAGAGTCGGTGGCGGCGGCCGGGCCCGACCTCCCGTTCGCCGTGATCGGCCTGGGGAAGCTCGGCGCGGAGGAGCTGAACTTCGCCTCCGACCTCGACGTGGTGTTCGTGTACGGGGGGGAGGGCCCCGAGGAGCTCCGCCGGGCAAGCGAGATCGCCGAGCGGGTGCTCGCCGGTATCCGGCACGCGGGATGGGAGCCGGACGCCGACCTCCGCCCGGAGGGGCGGTCCGGGCCGCTCGCCCGATCGTTCGCCGCGTACCTCGAGTACCTGGAGCGATACGCGGAGACGTGGGAGTTCCAATCGCTGCTCCGAGCCCGGTTCGTGGCTGGCGACGAGGCGCTGGGACGGCGGTTCCGGTCGCTCGCGGAGGACTTCGCCTACCCCGACTACCTATCGGTGGACCGGGCCGCAGAGATCCTGCGGATGCGCGAGCGGATGGAACGGGAGCGAGTGCGGCCGACCGACGCGACGCGGTTCCACTTCAAGCTGGGCTACGGGTCGCTGGCAGATGTCCAGTTCTCCGTGGAGCTGTCGCTGATGCGCCACGGCGGACGGCACCCGGAGGTCAGGACGGGCCGGACCCTGGACGCCATCGAGCGGCTGGCCGAGGCCCGGCTGATCGAGGACAGCGTCGCGCTCGCGCTGGGGGAGGCCTTCGTGTTCCTATCGGACGTGAAGAACGCGTTGGAGGTGGACCGGCGGGTTCACGCGGAGGCAGTCCCCGCCTCGGCGGAGGACCAGACGGCCTTGGCCCGGCGCCTGGGGTACGAGGAGTACCCGCGGCAGAGCTTCCTCGACGACTACCGCCGGATCACCCGCCGGGCTCGCCGGGCCATGGAGCGCGTGTTTTCGGAAGGGTTCGAGGAAGAAGACTGAGTCCCGGGCGCCGCGCCGGTCAGCGGCCGGCTTCCTCCAGCACGGCGAGGATCCGGTCCAGGGCCCACTCCAGGTCCTCCTCCGAGATCACCAGCGGTGGGGCCAGGCGGATCGTGGTCTCGTGAGTGTCCTTGGCCAGCACCCCGCGCTCCAGCAGGCGCTCGCAGTGCGCTCGGGCCGGAACGGCGTCGGGAACGAGCTCGACGCCGGCCCACAGGCCACGGCCCCGGACTTCCTTCACCGTCGGCAGGTTCGCCTCACGGATCGTGGTGAGCATGTGCTCGCCGAGCTTCTTGGAACGTTCCTGGAGCTCGCCGGTCTGGAGGAGTCGGACGACCTCGCGGCCGATCGCACACGCGAGCGGGTTGCCGCCGAACGTCGAGCCGTGGGTCCCGGGCGTGAGCACGCCCAGGACGTCACTGTCGGCCACGACCGCCGACAGCGGGGTGATGCCGCCGCCCAGGGCCTTGCCCAAGATGTAGACGTCGGGCTCCACGCCTTCGTGCTCGCAGGCGAACGTGGAGCCGGCGCGGCCCAGGCCCGATTGGATCTCGTCGGCGACGAGCAGCGCGCCGTTTGTCGTACACAGCTCCCGGGCCGCGCGCAGGTATCCGTCGGGCGGGACGATCACGCCGGCCTCGCCCTGGATCGGCTCTACCAGAAACGCCACGACGTCGTGGTCGAACGCTGCTGCGAGCGCGTCGGCGTCGCCGAAGGGGACGGTGACGAAGCCGGGGGTGAGTGGGCCGAATCCCTGCCGGGCCTGGGGGTCGGTCGAGAAGCTGATGATCGTGGTGGTCCGTCCGTGGAAGTTCCCGGCGCAGGTGATGATCTTTGCCCTGTCGGGGGCGACGCCCTTCACGTCGTAGCCCCACTTGCGGGCGGTCTTGATCGCGGTCTCGATGCCCTCGGCTCCAGAGTTCATCGGCAGGACCAGGTCCTTGCCGCACAACTCGGCGAGGTCCCGGAGGAACGGCCCGACCTGGTCGTTGTGGAACGCGCGGCTGGTGAGGGTGAGCCGGTCCAGTTGGCTCTTTGCCGCCTTGACCAGCCCGGGGTGCCGGTGCCCGAAGTTCAGGGCCGAGTAGGACGACAGCATGTCCACGTACCGGCGGCCCTCGACGTCGGTGATCCACGCGCCCTCGGCGGTCGCGACGGCGACGGGCAGCGGGGCGTAGTTGGGCGCGCTGTACCGCTCGACGAGCCGGATCACGTCTTCAGTCTCGTCCGACACCGCGCCCCCCTTTCCGGCCCTCGCGCGGAACCGCCGCAATCATACGGGCCGGACGTGTGGTGCCTGCGAAACACGAGGAGCCGGCCGAGAACGGCCTCGCCCCTCCGGGTGTCACCTGGGTCACGAACCTCAGATATCGAACGTTAGGTGGAACTCGTACGGGTGCGGCCGGAGCCGAACCGCATCGACCTCGTGCTCCCGCTTGTACTCGATCCAGGTGTCGATCACGTCCTGGGTGAACACGCCGCCCTCCAGCAACCATTGGTGGTCGGCCTCGAGCGCATCGAGCACCTCCTCGAGCGATCCGGGCACCTGCTTGACCACCGCCTTCTCCTCGGGCGGCAGGTCGTACAGGTCCTTGTCGATTGGCTCGGGTGGCTCGATCTTGTTCTTGACCCCGTCGAGCCCCGCCTGAAGCTGCGCTGCGAAGGATAGGTACGGGTTGCACGACGGGTCGGGCGTCCGAAACTCCAGGCGCTTGGCGGCCGGCGTCTTGTAGTACACGGGGATCCGGACGCATGCCGAACGGTTCCGCTGCGAGTACACGAGGTTGATGGGCGCCTCGTACCCCGGCACCAGCCTCCGATACGAGTTCGTGGTGGGGGCGCAGAACGCCAGCAGCGCCGGCGCGTGGGCCAGGAGCCCGCCGATGTACCACCGGGCCATGTCGCTGATCCCGGCGTAGCCGACCTCGTCCCAGAACAGGTTCTCGTCGGTCTTCCACAAACTCTGGTGCGTGTGCATGCCAGACCCGTTGTCCATGAAGATCGGCTTCGGCATGAACGTGACGGTCTTGCCAGCGGCCCTGGCCGTGTTCTTCACCACGTACTTGTACTTCATGACCTTGTCGGCCATGTGGAGCAGCGTGTCGTAGCGCATGTCGATCTCGGCCTGACCCGCCGTGCCCACCTCGTGGTGGTGCACCTCGATATCGACGCCGACCTTCTGGAGGTTCAGGACCATCTCGCTCCGCAGGTCCTGGTAGTGGTCCATGGGCGGGACGGGGAAGTACCCCTCCTTGTACCGGGGCTTGTAGCCGAGGTTCTTGCCGCCTTCCTCGGCACCCGAGTTCCACACGCCCTCCACGGCGTCGATGAAGTAGTAGCCCTCGTGTTGGTTCTGGTCGAACCGGATGGAGTCGAAGATGTAGAACTCGCACTCCGGTCCCCAGTACGAGATGTCGGCGATGCCGGTCTGCTTCAGGTACAGCTCGGCCTTGCGCGCGATCGAGCGCGGGTCGCGCGAGTACGTCTCGCCGGTGATCGGGTCCCGCACGAAGCAGTGGATCGCCAGCGTGACGTGTTGCGTGAACGGATCGATGTACGCGGCGTCCGGGTCGGGGAGCAGGAGCATGTCCGACTCCTGGATCTCCTGGAACCCGCGGATCGACGATCCGTCGAACCCGTAGCCGTCCTCGAACCCAGCCTCGGACAGCTCGGAGATGGGGATGGAGAAGTGCTGCATGAGCCCCGGCAGGTCGCAGAACCGCAGATCGACGATCTCGGCTCCCGCTTCCTTGGCCAAGGCGAGGACGTCTTTCGGCGTGGCCACCGCCTTCCCCCTTCCGTCTGATCTCGACAACGAAAGGCTAGGGGCCGCCCGCTGCGGCGAGGTTTCCACCGCGTTAATTCCTCGTTACGGGAGGGCGGGGTGCCTCGACGGCCGGGTTCGCCTGGGGGGGAGGCTCCCACTCGCGGACGTACTCCGCCAGCTTGACCAGGAGGGCCGCACCTCCCGCCAGTTCGACCAGCCGTCCCACCGGCGTCTTGAAGAAGGGATGGCGGACGACGAGCGGCGCGGCAACGAGCAGGAGCCGCGCCGCGAGGGCCCGGAAGAACCGGCCCTGAGGGGTGGCCAGCCACGCCTGGACCTCGTCGACGCCGCGGTTCAGCGCCGCCTCTAGCTCGAGGGCCCACGACCGGAGATCGCGCACCGAGCGAAGGGCCGGTCTCATGGAACGAACCATACCGCCGCGGCAAGTGGTCAAGACCTCGGCGGTCAGAGGTCGGCGGTCCGGTACCCCACCCCTCGGACCGTCTCGATCAGGCTCTCGTTCTCCGGCCCGAGCTTGGATCGGAGGCGCCGGACGTGGACGTCCACGGTCCGAGTGCCGCCGTAGAAGTCGTAGCCCCACACCTCGCGGAGGAGCGCCGGGCGGGTGAACACGTGGCCCGGCCGGGAGGCCAGGAACCGCAGCAGCTCGAACTCTTTGTACGTGAGGTCGAGGGGCCGGCCGGCCACCGTGACCTGGTACGTGTCGGTGTCCAGGGTGATTGGTCCAAGTCGGATCGTGACCCCATCGCCCGACCCGGCCCGCCTCCGGAGCATGTCCAGCCGGATCCGGATCTCGACCTCCGGGGCGGACGGATACACCAGCTCGTCGGCAACCGTCTCCCACGCGAACCGCTCAAGGTCCCGGCGCTCCACCACGACCACGGTTGGAGTCCGGGGATCGCGCTCGCGGAGGGCTCGGAGCACGGAGTGGCCCTGCCCGGGGTTCTCGGCCGCGTCCACCAGCACGACCTCCGCCGAGAGGTCCAGCACGTCGCCCAGGGCGGTGACCGAGAGGGGCGCGATCTTCGCGTCGAGGCCCGTCGAGGCGAGGGCGGGCAGGACCTCGTCGAGGGAACGGTCGGAGATCAAGACCATGGTGGCCACGACCCCACCGAGGGTAACAGCCTCGAGCCGCCGGCCGGTACCCTGGACCCGGGATGACGACCGTGACCGTTCGGTTGTTCGCGGCCCTCCGGGACCTCGCCGGGGACTCGCGCGTGGAGGCCGAGGGTGAGACCGTGGGTCAGGTCGTGGCGGACCTCTCCGCGCGGTACGGGGAGCGGTTCGCCAAGGTAGCCGGGGCCGGCTCGGTGGTGGTGGACGGCGAGCGGGCCTCCGAGGATCACGCCCTCACGGGCCACGAGGACGTGGCGCTCCTTCCCCCCGTCTCCGGCGGCGCGAGCGGGGCTCACCCCCGGGCTGCCATACTCGCTCCCCGATGCGCATGTTCGAACGCGTCCTGCTGGTGGTGAACCCGGTGGCCCGCACGGTTTCCCGGCCCACCCTCGCCGTGATCGAGAAGGCGCTGTCGGCCGACTTCAAGCTGGAGGTTTTGGAGACCGCCGAGCGCGGGCACGCCACCGAGGTGGCCGCCGAGGCCGCCGCGGATGGCCTCGACCTCGTCGTGGTGTTCTCCGGCGACGGCACGATCAACGAGGCCGTGAACGGGTTGGCCGGCACCGATGTTGCTCTGGGCGTGCTCCCCGGCGGCGCCACCAACATCCTTGTCCGCGCCCTGGGGATGCCGCTCGATCCGGTGGAGGCGACCGGCGTGCTGATCGCCAAGGCCCTGGACGGCGAGGCCCGGAAGCTGCACCTCGGGGTGGCCGACGGGCGGTACTTCGCCGTGAACTGCGGCGCCGGTGTGGACGCCGCCGCCATGGCCCGCCTGGATTCGAAGTCCCCCCGGACCAAGCGGGCATTCGAGCGGGCCGCGTTCCGGGCGGTGGCCCGAGAGGTGATCGCGAGCTACGCGGGCAGGATCCCCGACCTCACCGTAAGCATCGACGGAGGAGCGCCCGCGCCCTCGATCTCGGTGATGATCGGCCGGACCGATCCGTACACCTACTACAAGGGCCGGGGCGTCCACGTGACGCCGGAGGCGTCGCTGGACGAGGGGCTCGACGTGTTCTCGGCCCGCAAGCTTCCCCGACGGCGCGTGCTTCGGATCGCCTGGCAGATGTTCGGGTCGGCCCGCCACGTGAAGGGCCGGGACATGGACTACTGGCACGATGCATCGCGCGTCGAGGTCAACTCGGACCGGCCGTTCCCCGTCCAGGTGGACGGCGACGTGCTGGGGGACCGCTCCAGCCTGTCGGTGGGGCTGGCCCTCGACGCCCTCTGGGTGGTGGCCTAGGCGGAGCCGGCCTCGGCGCCGAGTTTCCGCACCGCGCCCCGCTCGTGGATGCCGCACTCCCACTTCGACAGGCCGGCCCATCGGCCGGCCCGTTCCGGCTCGCCGGCCCGCCGGATTCGGGTACACGGCGCGCAGCCGATCGAGGTATAGCCCAGGTCGTACAGGGGGTTGTGGGGAAGCTCGTTCGCCTTCAAGTACGCCCACACGTCGGGCCGGGTCCAGTTCACCACCGGGTTCACCTTCACGATGAACCTTCCCGGCTCGAGCTCGTACCGCTCGACGATCGGTGCCCGGACCCGGGTAGGCGAGGAGTCCCGGCGGAACGCCGTGATCCAGGCGTCCACGCCGCGGAGAGCCTCGAACATCGGACGGACCTTGTTGATCTCGCAGCAGAGCCCGGAGTCTCGCTCGAACAGGCGCGGCCCGAAGGTCCGCTCCTGTGATTCCACGGTGTGTTCCCCGACCAGCTCGACCACGTTCAGGCCGAGCAGCTCCGTGAGCTGTGCCTTGAACGCGAGCGTCTCGGCGAACTGAAAGCCGGTCTCCAGGAACAGGACAGGCACGCCGGGCCGGATCCGGGTCGCCATGTGCATCACGCAGGTCCCTTCGGCCTGGAACGCCGAGGCGATGGCGACGCGGTCGAGGCCCGACCCTTCGAGGGCCCATCGGACGATCGCTTCGGGTGTGGCCGACTCGAACCAGGCATTCAGCTCGGCGACCTCTGCGTCGGCGAGCAGCGTCTTCATGGCGCGGGGCCGCCTTTCATCGCTGGCGCCGGGAGTATAGCCGGGGGCCGCGGAGAGCCATTCAGTGAGACGGCTATGCTGTGCCCCGCCGGAACCCACGCATGTCCGATGAAAGGCGAACCCGATGACCGAAACGGAGACCATCGCGCCCCACGGGGGGACGCTGGTGAACCTGCTTGCACTCGAGGCGGAGGGCGAGCGGCTCGCCCAGGAGGCCGAGCACCACCCGAAGATCAAGGTCAACGACCGCGAACTCTCGGATCTCGAGTTGCTCTCGGTCGGCGCGCTGTCCCCGCTCACTGGCTTCCATGGGGAGAAGGACCACCACTCGATCCTCGAGACGATGCACCTCCCGAACGGGCTCCCCTGGACGATCCCCGTCACGCTCTCGCTCGAGGAGGAGGAGGTGAAGCGGATCGGCGGCGCGGAATCGGTCACGCTGATGACCGGCCAGAGTTCCCGTCCGCTCGCGGTGCTGGAGGTGCAGGAGATCTTCAAGCGGGACAAGAAGAAGGAGGCGCTGGCCGTCTTCCTTACCGAGGACCTCGCACATCCCGGGGTGAAGGCACTCCACGATGCCGGCGACTACTGCCTGGCCGGGGAGGTCCGGGCCATCCGGCTCCCCGAGCATCACACCTTCGCCAGGTATCGCTTGACACCCGGCGAGACCCGGGCGGAGTTCGCCGCACGTGGATGGAGGACCGTGGTCGGGTTCCAGACCCGAAACCCCATCCATCGGGCCCACGAGTACATCCAGAAGTGCGCGCTGGAGATCGTGGACGGTTTGTTGGTTCACCCCCTGATGGGCACGACCAAGGCCGACGACGTTCCGCCCGACGTTCGGATGCGTTGCTATGAGGTCCTGTTCGAGAACTACTACCCGAGGGACCGGTCCATGATCTCGGTGTTCCCCGCGGCGATGCGTTACGCGGGGCCGAAAGAGGCCATCTGGCACGCCATCTGCCGGAAGAACTACGGGTGCACACACTTCATCGTGGGCCGGGACCACGCGGGTGTCGGCGACTACTACGACACCTACGACGCCCAGAGGATCTTCGAGGAGTTCGAGCCCGACGAGCTCGGCATCACGCCCCTCATGTTCGAACACTCGTTCTGGTGCGACCGGTGCGAGGGGATGGCCTCGCCCAAGACCTGTCCCCACGGCGAGGAGGATCGGGTCTCGCTCTCGGGCACGAAGGTCCGGGAGATGCTTCGGGCGGGCACGCGCCCTCCGGCCGAGTTCTCGCGCCCGGAGGTAGCTGGCATCCTGATCGAGGCGATGCGCGAGTGAGGGGCGGCATCTCCCCTGGTCAGGCAGGGAGATCCGCCTTACGGCTGGTTGCCCGCCCGGGGGGCGGGTGATAGCCTCGGCCCGGCCTGAGGCGGCGCCGACGACCTGAAGGGGGGCCCGACGACCGCTCCCAGGAGAACGCATCGATCGTTGGTCGCGCTCGTCCTGGTGGCGGGCGCCCTGGCGACGACTCCCGCCCTGGCCCAAACGAAGGACGAGCTGGACGCGGTCAAGGCGCGCCTGGCGGATGCCGAGGCCAGGTTGTCCCGTGCCACGGCCGTCTGGCAGGCCGCGGAATCCGCTCTGGCCCAGACCCGTGACGAGCTCACCAGCACCAGGGAGGAGCGGGACCAGCTCGTGCAGCACAGCGCGGCGATCCAGCTCCGCCTCCAGAAGCGTGCCATCCTCGCTTTCGAGACCGGGCCCGCCGGCACCATCGACCTGTTGCTTTCGTCGAGCTCGTTCACGGAATTCTCCGATCGGATCGAGTTCCTGGGGAGCATGGCCCAGGCCGACTCCGACCTGGTCATCGAGGAGCGCGTGACCACCGAGCAACTTCGGCGGACGGTCGTACGACTCGGGGAGCTGTCCGAGCAGCAGGCGGAGCAGGCCGAGGCGCTCCAGGCCAGCCGGAGCGCCATCCTGGCCACTGTCGGGGACCTTCGCGAGACCCGGGAGGAGCTGGAGGCCCGGTACAAGAACGAGCTCAAGCTCCTGGCGTTCCTGGGCCAGAACGTCCGCCCCGGCGCCCCCATCGAGGTGTGCCCCGTGGCGGGACCGAACACCTTCGTTGATTCCTTCGGCTGGCCGCGATCCGGTGGGCGGGTCCACATGGGCATCGACCTCATGGCTCCGTATGGCACGCCGATCGTCGCGGCGCACGGTGGCTACGTGACCCACAGCTCCAGCTCCCTCGGGGGCATCCAGGCATACGTGCGTGCGTCCGATGGCACGTACACCTTCTACGCGCACCTTTCCGGGTTCAGCTCCGCCTCGGGCTCCGTGAACGCCGGCACCGTGATCGGCTACGTGGGCTCGACGGGGAACGCCGGGGTCCCGCACCTGCACTTCGAGTACCACCCGGGCGGCGGCGGGGCCGTCAACCCGTACCAGCTGCTCGTCGCGGTGTGCTGAGGTCCCGGGCGGGGTGGGGCCAGCGGCCCTACAATGCCCTTGCCTCGACATAGTCTCGACATAGAAGGAGCTGGCGTGGCAACCGAAAGCGGGCAGCGTCGCATCGATCGCATCCTTCGTCCTGCCTTCCTCGACGGCCTCGAGGAGCTGTCCCTCGACGAGCTCCGGGCTCGTCGGGACGAGTGCCTGGCCGAGCGGGAGTACCTGTCCCTCCTCCGGCGGCTGGTCCAGGGCCGAGCCGAGATCTTGAAGGCCGAATTCGACCGGCGGGGGACCGGCGGGGAGGAAGGATCCCTCGTGGAGCGCCTGAGCAAGATCCTCGCGCCGGAGGGCCAGGGCCCGTCCCGGGGCGAGGCAGTGCGCGTCGGGGTTCCCGAGGACGAGATGCTCCAGGCCCGCCGCCGGGTGGAGCGCCTGGTGGCCGACGCCGGGATCTCGGATCCCACAGGTCTCGACGACCAGCAGCTGGTCGCCGCGGTCGAGGTACTGGAGATGGAGGAGCACAAGGTGTCGCGGGATCGCTCCGCCGTGATCGAGGTCCTGGACCTGCTCCAGGACGAGCTCAAGCGGCGCTACAAGGAAGACCCCTCCCTGGTCCTGTCCTAACGGTCTGTGGGCCTCTCGGGGGAGGCCGAGGACCGTTCGCCCGTACTCGAGTGCATCCCGGGGGATGGCGGTTTGGGCCGGAGTCCCTATAGACCCGTCCCTTTGCCGCGGGCAGGCTAGACCGGCATTCGGTCCATCGCTCCGCGGCACCGCGCGTCCCCATGAAAGACGACCCGGCCTTCACCGAGCACGGACAGGGGGTCCCTGGCGATCCCGAGTTTCCTGCGGTGCACGAACAGCTCATCGTGTTCGCGCGTGAGCTCGGCGAGCTCTACCAGCTCGAGCGGCGCCGAAGCGCGGAGCTCGAGCAGGTCCTCGAGAACTTTCAGGAGACGTGCATCGCCACCATGAAGAGCCTGGCTCTCGTGATCGAGGCCAAGGACCGCGGCACCCGGGGACATCTCGACCGGACCCAGGCCTACGGGGTGGCCTTGGCCAGAAGGATCGACCCGGCCGTGGCGGAGGCTCCGGCGCTTGGGTACGGGTTCTTCCTCCACGACATCGGCAAGGTGGGCATCCCCGAGTGGATCCTGTGCAAGGCGGGGCCTCTGTCCGGCGCAGAGTGGGCGGTGATGCGGACCCATCCCACCATCGGCTCGCAGATCGTGGCGCCCATCCGGTTCCTGGGCGAGGCGGTGGATGTCATCCGGCACCATCACGAGCGCTTCGACGGCAGTGGCTACCCGGACGGGCTGAAGGGCGGGCACATCCCGCTTGCGGCCCGGATATTCGCCGTCGCCGACTCCTTCGACGCCATGACCA
>JBOGVI010000100.1:0-1703 GCA_050692695.1 Actinomycetota bacterium | reverse complement strand
GCGCCGTAGGCAGCGCGAACCCGGTCGTCGCCTTCTTCGCCGAGGTTGTTGACGTACTCGCCACCGAGCGAGAAACGCTTCATCAGATCCCACCACTCGCGCGCCCATTCCAAGTGCGTCCGGGTCTCGGCCGGGTCCGTCCAAACGGACACCGCGAAGTTGTCCCACTGGACGTCGCGGTGCCAGAAAGCCGTGTCCGATCTCCCGACGCGGCCGACCTTCCCGCCGAACTGCTGGAAGACGAGCAACGACTGCGGCGAGGGGCTCCTGGCAAAGTGGCTGGCTGTCGCCTCGACCGTATCGCCGCTGATCTCCTTCAGGAAGTGCGACTTCCAGTAGAAGCGGGGGCCGATGGGAAAGAAGGCGTCGGCCGCAGCCTGGACCTCGGTGTAGAGAACCTCCCCAATATCGTCTAACAGCGGTGGCCCGAACCGCCGGAGCGGCTGCAGAACCCGCTCCCCCTGCTCGATCGGCCCGACGTAACAGACCGAGATGGCGAAGACCCGCTCACCCTCCGGTGAGGTCAGAAAGATACCGTCGGAGGAGAGCTCGTCGGGGGCTCTCTTGGAGAACTCGTGATAGAACTCGAGGGCCGCTCGAGCCTGCTTGAGGGGATGCAGCACTTTCCCGCCCAGCACTTTCGGCCTCACCGGATGAAGCTGGAAGTGGAAGGCGGTGACGACGCCGAAGTTCCCCCCGCCGCCCCGGACGCCCCAGAACAGGTCCGCGTTCTCGGTGGCACTGGCTCTCAGCACGTCGCCCGCTGCGGTGACGAGTTCGACGGCGAGCACGTTGTCGCAGGCGAGGCCGTGCTTGCGAGCCAGACGGCCCACCCCGCCACCCAGCGTCAGTCCCCCGACGCCGGTATGGGTGACGACGCCCGCGGTGGTCGCTAGGCCGAAACCCTGCGCCTCACGGTCCAAGTCACCAAGGAGCGCCCCGCCTTCGACGCGGGCCGTTCGCCTGACAGGATCAACCTGGACGCTCCTCATCCCGGACAGATCGATCATGAGTCCGCCCTCGCACACGGACTTGCCCGCGATGTTGTGGCCGCCGCCTCGCACGGAAACCAGGAGATTGTGCTCACGGGCCAGCCTGACCGCGCTGACGACGTCACTCACACCGGCACAGCGGACGATCAGCGCAGGTCGCTTGTCGATCATGCCGTTCCAAACCTTGCGAGCGCCCTCGTAGCCAATGTGATCAGGTCGGAGGACGTCTCCACGCAGGTTAGAACTGAACGCGGCGACCATCGCATCCTTGAGGATGGTTTCTCCACCTGCTGCTGTGGTCGCGATCACGTCTGCCATGGCCCGACCCTCTGTGGACCCGAAATACCGTTACGCGAGGTGCGCCTAACTCCAAATGGACGGAAGTGTATAACACCCCGAACATAGACGACCTGTGCAGACTATCACGACACCATCGGGCGAGTGTGGATGGTCTCACCTTTCCATAGACAAGCCGTCCGCCTCTTCGTAGCGTTCGCGCCCATTATACTGCAGGGCGCCGCAGTCTAATCCGGCATCTCTGATGCACTCTGCCCCGGGGACGCCGGCCGTTCACCCACCGAACACACGGTCCGCCGGGCTGCGCACCGCAGCCGGACCCCTGTTGAGAACGTGCGTGTAGATCATCGTCGTGGCCACGTCCCGATGGCCGAGGAGTTCCTGGACAGTGCGGATGTCGTAGCCGTCCTCCAG
>JBOGVI010000099.1:0-10288 GCA_050692695.1 Actinomycetota bacterium | reverse complement strand
CACAAGAGTCACATGAGTCACATGTTGCACATCAGCCTCCGGGTGTCGGCGAGACTCGGGGGGCTCCCAAGGCCCGGGTTGCCCCGGGAAGTGTGGCAGCCTCGCGGGGTTCGTGACCACGGTGTGGCACCGGGGGCCGGTGGGTCACAGATCGAACCGGTCCGATCCGGTGCACGAACGCCACCCGCTCCCCCAGTCGCTCCCGTCGAAGCCGAAGATCCCGAGCCACCCGTGCTTCTCGTCGCACCCGTCGTTCCCATGTGGCCCGGGGGGGCACCCGTCGAACCGGTGGCGCCTGGACCTCGGGCTATCCTAGCCGCGTGGTGCGGATCTACACGAAGACCGGGGACGACGGAACCACCGGGCTCCTGTACGGGGGAAGGGTTTCCAAGGCTGGCCCCGCAACCGAGGCGTACGGCACCACCGACGAAGCCGTGGCGGCCCTTGGCCTGGCCCGGGCCCTCGCCGGCGATGCCGGACTGCAGGACGAGCTCCTCACGCTCCAGCGGGAGCTGTTCGTGGTCGGCGCGGACCTAGCCACGAACCCGAGGGGGCGGGGCAAGCTCCAGCCCGGCGAGTCGCTGGTGACCGCGGAGATGGTGGAGCGTCTGGAGTCCCGGATCGACGAGCAGGTGGCCGGGCACCCCCTCCCCAACGCGTTCGTGGTGCCCGGGGCGAACCCGGTCTCGGCCGCTCTCGACGTGGCTCGAAGCGTGGTCCGCCGGGCCGAGCGCCGTGTGGTCGAGTTCCACGACTCCGGCGCGGAGGTGAACGACGAAGTTCTGCGCTACCTGAACCGCCTCTCGGACCTCTTGTTCGTCATGGCCCGCATCGCAGCCGGCGAATCCGAGCCTGCAAGCCGCGCATAGAGAGCGCACTACGCCGCTACGGAACGCTGCAGACAACCATTGTTCCTTCCTCGACAAGCTGGCAGCCGCGCTCTGGTCCTTCGGGGGTTCCAGTTCGCACGTTTCCAGTCGGGTCTGTCGGAACCTCGTCTGTCGTCAGAGGGGCCCAATCCCTCTGGGGGGACCAAGCCTGCGTGATTGTTTTCTTGGTCACGCGTCACCTATGCAAGAGCCGCTCCTTCCCCACCGGCGGGGGCCCAAATCGACAAGCACCAACAGCAAGGGCACCCAGAAGAGAACCTGCAACCCCCATGGTTCGCGCCACAACCCCGGCTGCGAGCCATGTAGCACCTACCACGGAGGCGGGGAGGAACCCGATCGCGCCGCCCACGCGGTCGCGAGTCTTCTGGTCCATCTACTGCCGGACGAAGGCGCCGTAGTTGTCCCGGCCCATCAGGAGGATGACGAGACCGATGTTATCGATCTCCAGACCCGAGAACGACACGTCGAACGTCATCGTCTGTCCATCCGGGATGGAAGTGGGATCCCGGACCTCGCCCTTCACCCTGCTGCCGTCCCGCCCGTCGAGGATGTAGAAGTCCGGAGGCGGAAGCTCGCGGCCGGTCCCGTTCTCGATCTCCAACGTGCCGGCCCCTCCGTCGAGTCTGATCGTGGCCACCAATCCTGCATTCGTGTACCGATATACGGCGGTGCCGGGTGGGCCGGTGGCGGTCTGCACCGGCATGGGATTCTCCCCTCCGCCACCGTTCGTTCCGGTCGGGCCTGGCTCGCTCCCGCCGCTGCTGCACGCTGCGGCGAGGACCACGGCGACGAAGAGCCCAGCAACGGTGGGGGCGCCCGGGTGGGTAGGCTGCATGCGGTCGGGCATCATACGGGAAGGCACAGAGGGAGCTCTCGCCAGTGAAGACGCTCGAGGTCCGACGGCACGCGCGGCGTGACCCGAACGAGGACCGGCTCTCTCCCGAGGGCCAGGTCCAAGCCGAGGACGTCGGCCGGGCCTTGGCCGGTGGATACAACGTTGTCTTCGTTTCGCCCGCCAAGCGGGCCGCCGAGACCGTGGCCGGGTTCCTCCAAGCAACCGGCAAGCAGCTTCCGGAGCACGCCGTGGTCCCCGGCCTGGCCGGGGACGGCACGGACGGCTCGCCCGAGCAGCTCGGGTCGGTGCTCCGCGCGCTCCTGGCGGCGGTGCCGGAGCCCGGACGGGGGCTGGCCGTGGGCCACACGCCGCTCATCGAGAAGGCCGTGCGGGGTCTCACCGGCCTGGAGGTCGAGCCGCTCTCCGAGTGCGAGGGGGTCCTGCTGACCGAGGAGGGCGGCGACATCCGGGTCGAGGAGCTCCGGCTCTCCTGACGTGGCCCTCGACCTCGCGCACCCGGCGGCCGCGTTCGGCATCGGCGTCGCACTGGGGACATCTCCCGGCCCCGTGCAGCTCCTGCTGTTCTCGGAGGCCTCGCGGGGCGGCGTGACCCGGGGCCTGCGGGCCATGGGCGGCGCGAACGCCACCTTCGGAATCATGCTGGCCTTGCTGGCGGCGGGGCTCTCCTCGATCGAACCGGGCGACACGTTCCTCTCGGCCGTCCGCGTGATCGGTGGGGCGTTCCTGGTGTTCCTGGCCGTCGACGCGATCCGGGAGAACCGCCGGCCCCATGAGGTGTACTCGCCGCGCCGGGAGCTGCACCCGGCGCTGCGCGGCGTCATCGCCGTCATCTTGAACCCGGGCGTGTACGTGTTCCTCGCGACCACCGGGGCCGCCGTCGCCGCCAACGCGGCTCACGACGGTGGGACCGCGCTGGCGTTCATCACGGCGGGCGCGCTGCTGGCCGGCGTGTCGCTGATGGACATGGGCATGGTGGTGTTGGGGAGCGGGGCTCACCGGGTGGGCAACCGGGCGCTCCGGATCCTGGGCGACGTGCTCGCGGTGGCCCTCGGCGCCCTCGGAGTGTGGCTGATCGCTCAAGGGTTCGCCGGATAGTTCGGAGGAAACCCGCCGCACGCGGGCTCAGAACACGAACGAGCACCACGGCGCGGGATCCCACGCGAACATGGAGTCCGCGCGGGCCAGCCCCCCGGCCCGTTCCTCGACGATCCGGCCGGCCCGATGGAGCTGCCGGAACGTGGAGCCGCCCAGGTACACCGCTCCGAGATCGTTCACCGTGAGGTCGAGGTCCGGCTCGGCATCGGTCGCCCCGCACGACGCGCCGTCAGGCCCGCCGTCCAATTCGTACCGGCCCTCGTTCCACGGGGAGAACAGGTCCCGCACCTCGAACACGATGCTGCCCTCGGTCGCGTACCGCCGACCCTCCAGGGCCTTCGCCACGTCCACCAGCCGGACCCACAGCCCGTCGCGCGCCTTGAGCCGGAGCCGGTCCGGCTCGCGGAGGAGATGCAGCAGCGGCTCGTCCGGGGGACGGTTCCACGCCGTGACGCGGTCGATGAGGTCTACGTCGAAGCAGAACCGCCACATGTCCGCGTAGGCCTGCGGCGAGAGCGCCACGAGCTCCTCCACCGCGAGCTCGTTCTTCCGCTCGTCACCCCACTCGTGCTTCACCCGGTAGACGGCGTATGCGTCGATCCCGTCGCCGGACTCGTGGGCCGCGTAGAACCACGGGCGCTGTTCGCGGCCGTGGTGGTCGCTCTCGTCGAGCCGGTAGTCGAACCATCGAGCGTCGAGCTCCATCATCCCCGGCCGTTCTCGGCGGGCGGCGTCGTACACGGGGAGGAACGCTTCCAGCGCCTCCGCCCGCCCGAGCAGGCGGACCCGCCCGCTCGGCTCGTACCCCCGCACGAACGCGGAGTGCCCTCGCTCGACGTCGATGGAGCACGTGAACGAGGCAAGGCCGTACCCGAACCGGCCGTAGATGCCGCCTTCGGAGGCGTACAGGGCCGCCGCGGGCTCCCCCAGAGCTCGAACGTCGTCGAGCTGCCGGCGCATCAGGGCCGAGTTCACCCCGCGCCGCCGATGGGTCGGCTTGACCCCGACCCCGGTGGCCCCCGCGGTCCGCACCGTGCTGCCCGGGACGGTCATGACGAACGAGACAGCGGAGGCCCCACCGACCATGTGTGAGCCGTCGAAGGCCCCCAGGCACCGGTCGATCTCGGCCACCCTCCGCTCCCGCTCGACGTCCTCGGGACGGCCGTGCGCCCCGAAGGCCGTCTCCAGCACGAGCGTGTACGCCTCGAACTCGTCGGGCCTGATGGTTCGGATCTCGATGTCCACGGCCCCCGAGCTTACGCGCCCGGGAGTCCCTCGAACACGTCGGAGAGCACCGGGTCGCCCGGCTGCCCCCGGTCCGGCCAGGCCATGACGAACGCCTCCCGGCCGACCACCTCGGGCCAGAGCTCGAACGGGACGTCCTCCAACTCGCCCTGGGTCTTGTGCTGCCGGAGCGCCTCGATCTTCCGCTTGTAGACCGGCGAGCAATCCACGACGACTGCGATGGTCTCGTCGGCCACCCCGCGCGGCATGAACGGTTGGGTCGGGTCAACGGGGCCCATGCCCTGCGCGCGGAGCAGCTCGTTCCACCGGTCCATGTCGGACTGGGGCAGGGCCACGTACAGCAGCCGGTGGAAGCCCTCGCCGCCCCCGCTTCGCTCCCGGGCCCGGTGGAACGCCCGGGTGGCCACCCGGCCGATCGTGACGTGGTCGTCGTGGCCGGTCACGCCGTCGGGACCGAAGGTGACGACCACGTCGGGGCGCGCATCGGCCAGCAGATCGGTCAGTCGCTCCCCGAGCTCCTCCTCAGGAACGCCCTTCAGCCCGCCGTCCGGGTAGCGCAGGAAGTGGAAAGCCGGCTTCACGCCGATCTCGGCCCACGACGCGCGGTCCTCAGCCTCGCGGACCGTCCCGAGCGTCGCCCGAGTGGCCAGGCTGGGGTCCAAGATCCGCCCGGCGTCGCCGCTGGTGGCCAGGACAACCGAGACCTCGATGCCCGAGGAGGCATGCAGCGCAACCGTTCCAGCCAATCCGTACGTGTCGTCGTCGGGGTGGGCGAAGACCGCGGCGAGCCGCCTGGTCACGGCATGGGAAGGTCGAGGAGCGGCTCCAGGCCGACGGTGAGGCCCGGTCGGGTCGACACGGCCCGAATGGCCATCAGCACGCCCGGCATGAACGAGCTCCGATCCGTGGAGTCGTGTCGGATCGTGAGGGTCTGGCCGTGGCCGCCGAAGATAACCTCCTGGTGGGCCACCAGGCCGGGGAGGCGGACGGAGTGGACCCGCACGCCCTCCACGTCGCCGCCTCGCACGCCGTCCACCGATTCCCCGTTGGGGCCGCGGTAGGCGGCGCGGCGCTCCTCCACCAGGCGGCGGGCCGTGGCCAGCGCTGTGCCCGACGGGGCGTCGGCCTTGCCCTCGTGGTGCAGCTCGATGATCTCCACCGCCGGGAAGAACCGCGACGCATCCGCGGCGAACCGCTGCATCAGCACGGCGCCGAGGGCAAAGTTCGACGCCACGACCACGTTCGACTCGCCCCCCTCGTCGTCGAGAAGGTCCCGGATCTCGTCGAGGTGCCCATCGTTGATCCCCGTAGTGCCGACCACCAGGTGGATGGCGTGCGAGACGCACCACCGGATGTCCTCCATCACGACGTCGGGGTGGGTGAAGTCCACCGCCACCTCGACCTCGGCCTCGAGCAGACGGTCCAGCTCGTCGGAGATGGGCACGTCGAGTTTGGGGTGGCCGATCAGCGGCCCGATGGACTGGCCCACCTTCGAGCGGTCGATGGCGGCGACCAGCTTGAGGTCTGGCTCGCCGGCCACGGTCCGGCACACCATCTGCCCCATCCGGCCGTTGGCGCCGATCACCCCGACCCGGATCACGCGAGCGCCCCCTTCGCGAACGGCCCCAGCACCGCGAGGGCCGTCGGCTGCGACAGCACGCGTTTGGCCACCCCGCGCGCGTCGTCCAAGGTGACGGCTTCGATCCGCTGGAGGATCTGGCTCACCGTGAGGATCTCGCCGTGGGAGATCTCGGACTTGCCGAGGCGGGACATCCGCCCCCCGGGATCCTCCAGCGACAGCACCAGGGAACCCTTCATGTGGCCCTTGGCCCGTTCGAACTCCCCCTCGGTAAGGCCCCCGTCCGCGACGTCGGCGAGCTGTTCTCGAAGGATGCCCAGGACCTCGCGGGCCCGGTTCGGCGTGGTACCCGCATACGCGGCGAACAGCCCGGCCTCCACGTACATCGTGTGATAGCTGTACACGGAGTACGCGAGACCCCGCTTCTCCCTGATCTCCTGGAACAGCCGGGAGGACATCCCCCCGCCGAGGGCGTTGTTCACGATGCCGAAGGCGAACCGGTCCGGGTCGGTCCGGGACAGGCCGTTCGTGCCGATGCATATGTGGGCTTGCTCGGTCTTCCGCCGCTTCACCAGGGTCTGGCCCGAGGAGACCGGGGAACTCCCGGCCTCCCGCCGATTCCACAAGCTGGGTCCCTCGGAACGCACCCGGCCGGGGTCCATGTGCAGCCGGATCAGGTCGATCAGGGCGTCGTGCTGGACGTTTCCCGCGGCCACCACGACGAAGCTCCCCGGCAGGTAGTGGCGCTTGTAGAACCGCCGGACCTGGTCGCGGGTGGCGGCGGTGATGCTCTGCACGGTGCCGAGGATGGGCCGGCCGAGCGGGTGCTCGGGCCATAGGGTCTCGTTCAGCAGGTCGTGGATGAGGTCGTCGGGGGCGTCCTCGTGCATGTGGATCTCCTCCAGGATCACCTGCCGCTCGGCCTCGAAGTCCGCCGTGCGGATCACGGAGTTCTCGAGCATGTCGCACAGGTGGTCCACGGCTATGGGGAGGTCGCGGTCGCGCACCCGCGAGTAGAAGCACGTGTACTCCTTTGCGGTGAAGGCGTTCACGTCCCCGCCGACCGCGTCGAACGCTTCGGCGATGTCGCGGGCCGTGCGGGTCTTCGTCCCCTTGAAAAGCAGGTGCTCGAGGAAGTGGGACGAGCCGCTGATGCGCGGGGGCTCATCGCGTGAGCCAGCCAGCACCCAGAACCCGAGAGCCGCCGAGCGGACGCCCGGCATCCGTTCGGTGACGACTCGCAGGCCCGACTCGAACTCGGTCCGGCGGATGGGCATGGCCGAGACCCTATTGCGAGGGCCGATCCCGGCGCTCGCGGTCGCGCGGGCGGCGGGACCGGTCCCGGTCGCCTCGGCCACCCCGGTCGCCCCGGTCGCCAGCCGGACGCTCGCGCCGGGGTTGCTCCTCGACCTCCATGCCCTCGGGGACCTCCCACTCGGCCCCGATCGGCTTCAGGCTGATCTTCCCCATCTGGTCGATGTCCTGGATCTCCACCTCGATGGTGTCGCCCTCCTTCACCGCCTCCTCGACCGACGAGAGGCGTCGGCCCCGGCCGAGCTTGGAGATGTGGACCAGACCATCGCGGCCGGGCACGAGGTTCACGAACGCCCCGAACGTGGTGGTCTTCACCACCTTGCCGGTGAACCGCTCGCCGATCGAGAGCGGCCGGGGGTTCGCGATCTCGTCGATCATCTTCGCGGCCTGGTCGGCCCCCTCGCCCTCCCGCGAGCCGATGAAGACCGTACCGTCGTCCTGGATGTCGATGTCGGCGCCGGTCACGGCGATGATCTCGTTGATCCGCTTGCCCTTCGGCCCGATCACCTCCCCGATCTTGTCCACCGGGATCTGGAGGGTGAGGATCCGCGGGGCCTTCGGGTTCACCTCCGTCCGCGGCTCGGCGATGGTCCGGAGCATCGTGTCCAGGATGAACAGGCGGGCCTCCCTGGCCTGCTTGAGCGCCTGGGTCAGGGCCTCCGCCGGCAGGCCGGTGACCTTCATGTCGAGCTGGATGGCGGTGACCCAGTCCTTGGTCCCGGCGACCTTGAAGTCCATGTCGCCCAGGGCGTCCTCGGCCCCCAGGATGTCGGTGAGGGTCACGTACCGGTCGCCCTCGGCGATCAGGCCCATGGCGATGCCGGCCACCGGCGCCTTGATCGGAACGCCGGCGTCCATCAGCGACAGCGTCGATGCGCACACGCTGGCCATCGAGGTGGAGCCGTTCGACGAGAGCACGTCGGAAACGAGTCGGATGGCGTACGGGAACTCGTCCTCCTGCGGGACTATCGGGACCAGGGCCCGCTCGGCCAGCGCCCCGTGGCCGATCTCGCGGCGGCGGGGGCTGCCGATCCGGCCCACCTCGCCGGTGGAGAACGGCGGGAAGTTGTAGTGGTGGATGTAGCGCTTCGACTCCTCGGGGTCGAGCGTGTCGATCATCTGGGTCATCCGAAGCATCCCCAGGGTGGTGACGTTCAGGACCTGGGTCTCACCCCGCTGGAAGAGCGACGAGCCGTGGGCCCGGGGCACCAGTCCCACCTCGCAGATCAGCGGCCGGATCTCGTCGACCTTCCGGCCGTCGAGACGGATCCCCTCCTCAAGGACGCGGGCTCGCATGATCCGCTTCTGAAGATCCTTGAACGCAGGTGAGATCTGCGCTGCGCGCTCAGCAAAGGCTTCCTCGCCCCACGTCGTGAGCAGGTGAGCCTTCAGCTCCTCCTTGAGCAGGTCCAGGGCCGCTCCCCGCTCCTGCTTGGCGGTCACCAGGGCCTGCTGGACGCGGCCGCCGGCGAACTCCTCGACGGCCCGGTAGGTGGTGTCGGAGTACAGCGGCTGGGGCTCGAAGGCCTTCGGGGTGAACTGGAGGCGGGACAGGAACTCCTGCTGGAAGTCGATCATCTCGCCGATGGCCCGTTTCGCCGCGTCGAGCCCTTCGGCCACGACCTCCTCGGTAGGGGCCACGGCCGCCCCCCCGTCGCTCAGCTGGTCCCACGCATTGTCGGGGGCCTCGCCCTCGATCATCAGGACGTCGATGCCGCGTGAATCGTTGCGGCGGCCCGCGACGATCACGTCGAACGTGGCCATCTCCAGGTCCTGAAACGTGGGGTTGATCCGCCACTCCCCGCCGATCAGCCCCATCCGCACCGCGCCCACGGGTCCGTCGAACGGCAGCCCGGCGATCATCGTGGACAGGCTGGCGGCGTTGATCCCGGGGATGTCGTACGGGTTGGCCAGGTCGGCCGACAGCACGGTCACCACGACCTGGACCTCGTCGTGATACCCGTCCTTGAACGTTGGGCGAAGCGGCCGGTCGATGAGCCGCGCGGTGAGGATGGCGGTCTCGGACGGCCGCCCTTCGCGGCGGAAGAACCCTCCGGGGATCTTGCCGGCCGCGTACATCCGCTCCTCCACGTCCACCGTGAGCGGGAAGAAGTCGATGCCCTCGCGGGGCGCGGCGGTGGTCGTGGTGGCGAGGACCTGGGTCTCGCCGTATGTCGCGACGACCGAGCCGCCCGCCTGCAGGGCGAGCTTGCCGGTCTCGAACATCATCTCGTGTGAGCCGACGGTCTTGCTGAGCGTGGTGGTGGCCACTGGCCTTCCTCCTTCGCAACGAGCCACACGCGTGCGCGTGCGGGCAACCGCAGGGTGTCTCTCGAGGCGGGGAGGTTCGGCCAGTTGTCAGTGGTGAGCCTCCGGGGGGACCGGGGGCTCGCTACTGATAACCGACGCGAGATCCTCCCCTCCTCGCCGGTCTGGTCGTTCCTTCGCGCATCCCCCCTACGAAGAAGGGCGGCCCCGCCGCCCTTCGATCCCTAGCGCCTGAGCCCCAGGCGCGCGATGAGCTCCCGATACCGCTCGATGTCCTTGCGCCTCAAGTACTCGAGCAGTCGCCGACGGCGACCCACCATCTGGAGCAGCCCGCGCCGGGAGTGGTGGTCCTTGCGATGGGTCTTGAGGTGCTCGGTGAGGTCGGCGATGCGCTTTGACAGTACCGCGATCTGGACGTCGGTCGAGCCGGTGTCGCCCTCGTTCCTCCGGTACTCCGAGATGAGCTGGGACTTCGATTCCGTCGTCAACGCCATGACCAGGGAAAAGGCTACCAGAAGCGGTCAGCGGAGCACCGGTCGCCGTCGGAGACGATGAAGGCGGGAAGGTGCCTGCCCCTGAACCGGCCTTCCCGGCTCACCCGGACCCGGCCCACGGCGGTGGTGGAGCCGTCCCCGGACAGGTGGGGCCACACCAATGCCGGGGGCCGGGATCCAGGGCTCACGTCCCTGGTCCCGTGGATCACCAGCGTCCCTCTGTCCTCGCCTTCGGGGGCTGCTCCCTCGGAGCCGCCACCACGATGGCCGCGACGCCTGAGAAGACGGCGGATGGGAGCTTCTCGCGGCAGCGATGGCGACCCGGCACCTCAGGCCGCCTCCGGCGACGGCACGAGCTCGCGGGTCCGCCGGACGTCCTCGCCCATGGCCTCGGCCAGAGCCCTTGGGGAATCGAACCGATGCTCGTCGCGGAGCCGGGCCCAGAACTCCACCGTCAGCTCGTCGCCCCGGAGCTCGCCGTGGAAGTCGAGGAGGTAGGCCTCGACGTGGAGGGGCTCATGGCCAAAGGTTGGGTTGGTCCCCACGC